>CADBUU010000116.1 GCA_902797945.1 uncultured Eubacteriales bacterium
GAACGGATATAGTTACCGCCGCCCTCATTCACTACGAACCTCTCGGACTTTACGGCAACCAAACGACGAAAGAGGACTACGCTTTAAACGAAAAAACGGGCTACACCCTGCTTATTCCCGACGACGGAAGCAACTGCGCGAGAGCCTTGCTCCTTTTGCGCGACGAGGGATTTTTAACGCTCCGCGAGGGCGTTAAGCCGACTGATTCGCTTTCCGACCTCGATATAGTCGACAAAAAGGGAAATACCGTAACCCTCGCAGCCGCCGACAGCATTACGGGACTTCTTTCCGGCGCAACGGGTAAGACGCTCGCCGTCGTAAACGGCAACTACGCTATTTCCGCCGGACTTAAAATAACAAACGCTCTCGCTTCCGAAAAGGCGGACGGCGAAGCCGCAAGAACCTACGCCAATATTATCGCCGTCAAAAAAGGCAACGAAAACAGCGAAAAAATAAAGGCGCTTACCGAAGCCTTAAAAACCAAGGAAATTTACGATTTCATCATCGGGAGATTCGACGGAGCGGTCGTTCCGACTTTCACGGTTTAATACGCCGAAATTTTTAATTTCCAAATTTAAAGACCTACAAGTGATTTGCTCCTCAAAAAGTTTATCCGACTTTCGGGGCTCACTTCACTTATAGGTCTTTTTTTAACTCATTTTACTCTTTACGAATTTTAAAGCGTTCTTTTCAAGCCTTGATACCTGCGCTTGCGACAATCCTATTTCCTCGGATATTTCTGTCTGCGTTCTCCCTTCGTAATACCTTAAATAGAGTATTCTCTTTTCCCTCTCGCTAAGCCTTGCGACGGCGTTTTCCAATGCGACGCTTTCCGTCCACCTTTCGTCGGTATTCTTTTCGTCGCCTATCTGGTCCATAAGAAGAAGTTCGTCTCCGCTCTTATTGTAAACGGGATCGTATAAAGACACCGTATCCGAAATCGCATCGAGAGCGTAAGCGACTTCGCGTTCGGCAATATTCAATCTATCCGCTATCTCCCCCATTGTCGCAATATCGTCCTTTTCCTTTTCTATCTCCGTCCTCGCCTGCAATACTTTATACGCCGTATCCCTTATACTCCTCGAAACCCTGAGGCTGTTATTCGACCTCAACACCCTCTTTATTTCTCCTATAATCATCGGAATAGTTTGGGTAAGTGGAAATCAAGTAAATTCGCCCCGTTAAAATATGCCCGACACCTACTCGGCGTTTGCCCCGTAATTTTCGTCGAGAAATCCGACCTTTCCGAAATCGTAATTATTGATAGGCTATAAATAAAGAAATCCCCTTAACTTTCCGAGGAATTCTTTATTATTTCATATTGAGTTTTATTTAAAACCATTTTCATATTTCCGTCGGTTAAAACTATTTTAAAAACGATGTCTTTGATTATCTTCTGTCTTTCCTTCGCCGTCATATTCTTCCAGGTAGACGGCAAAGTCCTTATCTTTTCGTCCTCTTTCTCGACTTTAAGAAGAATGTTTTTCTTGACTTTTTCGTCCTCTATATCTTTCGCCGTCTTTTTTCGTTCCCTATCGAGTTCCGCCGCCTGCTCCAAAATACTCTCGTCTCCGATTTTTCTGAACGCAACGATACACCTTTTATATTCCTCGTCGATTTTTGTCAGTTTATTTTCAAGAATTTTAACGATATCCCCCTCTATAAGTTGACTTTCGACAATTTTTTCCGAATATCTGACAGAAAACGCCATAACTCTTTTTTCGACTTCCCTTTCGACTTCTTCGGCGTCGTATATAAGGTTTTTACAATCTTTATCCTTGATAAGCGTCGGTTTGTTCGAGGGAAATCTCGAATAACAGACTATCTTTATCCCGCTTTTTCCCCACTTCATATATCTCATCTTCGCTCCGCAATTTCCGCAATGCAAAAGCGACGACAAAAGATACCCCGAAGATCCTTTTGCTTTTGAATTTTTCAAAAGTGTTTCCTGCGCTTCTAAATAAATCTCTTCGGAAATCAACGGCGTATGATTGCCCTTATACTGCTTTCCCCGAAAAGTTATTTCCCCCAGATACGTCCTGTTACGCAAAATATTGAACACCGCAGTATCTCCGCTCAGCCCCATTATATCCGCTATAAGCCGAGGCGAATATCCGCCGATATACATTTTAAATATTTTCGGAACTTTTTCGGCATTCTCTTCCTCAAAAACAAGGTCGTTCGCCTCTTTCGAATATTTATACCCGAACGGCGGTCGCCCTCCTCCCTTCCAATGCCCCTCGCTCGCCCTCTGCTCCCGTCCGAGCGTGAGTTTAGTAACGATCGCGTCGTGATCGAGTTCGGCAAACATAGATAATATAGAAATAAGTATGGTATACGTCTGCTTATTCCTCGAATCTATATTTTCCTTGACCGCAAGAAAATCACACTTGGCGTTTACGCAATCTTCCTTTAAAAACCGCAGTATGAGCATTTGCGTTCTTCCCACTCTGTCGAGCGAATACGCAACTACGAGTTTTACCCTTTTAATACTCATCAAATATTGCATCTTTTTAAACGCCGGCCTTTCCTCGTTTACCCCCGTATACCCGTCGTCGCAAAACACGACGGGATTCTTCAGTTGATAGGCGTTTACGTATCTCTCGATTGCATTATACTGAACGTCGAGCCCGTAGCCTTCCTGCGCCTGCGAATCGGTAGAAACTCTTAAATAAATTGCCGTAATATCCGAAACGTCGTCCTTAATCTCGCCATACGAAGGAAATGCGAATTTAATGTTCTTACTTTTTTCCTTCATTGTTCAAGGTTACCCTTTTATACGCCTCTCCCACAAGTTCGTCGATGATTTTACTTGTGCAGATATAATTTTTGTATTCGTCGGGACTTAATATTTTCCCGTCCAATTCCACCACAACGTCTTTAAGCATAAAAACCTCCCCGTTTTAATTTTTCCCTTTATAAAAAAACTAAAACGAGGAAGATAAATATTATAAACTATATTTGATTTAACAAAAAAAGCACTTTTAATGTAGATTAAAAAAATTAAACTTAAATTATTTTTAATTTTTTAACTCATTTTATGAATCATATTATTTAAGTTGTGGGTTCAAC
>CADBUU010000117.1 GCA_902797945.1 uncultured Eubacteriales bacterium
AAAAAAATCGACGTAAAAAAACGCCGTAAGCGTAGCGATTTTTCGCTTTAACGCTTACGGCGTTTTAACGTTTAAAGATTGAAAACCAAAAGGTTTTATAAATTACTTACAATCTTTAGTTTTAGAAGATTTGCTCTTTCCGGAGCAAGATTTAGTAGCGCTCTTAGCGCTATTTTTGGTGGTTTTCGTATTTTCAGTCTTCATAATTTTTACGGGAGTTCCAAATTAACGAATCCTTGACTTGCTTTACACAACGGGCAAATCGTAAACGCCTCTCGGGCAGTTTCCTCGTATCCGCACTTACTGCAAACGAATTTTTTAGGCTCGGAACTTTTAAATAACGTTCCGTTTTTAAAAGCGTCGTAAAGATAATCGAATTTTTCTTTATGTCTTGCTTCGACTTCGGCTGTCATTTTAAAAGCCTTCGAAACGTCGTCAAATCCCTCTTCTGCTGCCGTTTCGGCAAATTCAGGATATAATAGTTGACTTTCGTTTCTTTCGGATTGCGACGCAAATTCAAGCATTTCGTCTATAGTTCCGCTTTCAAACGGATATCCGGCATTTACGGGAACGTTTTTCATATTTCCGTTATGCAAAATTAAAAGATCGAAAAATCTTTTTGCGTGAACCGTTTCATTTTTTGCGATTTTCTTTATTTCATCGCTTAAAGTCTGATACCCCTGTTGAAGTGACAGTTGAGCGATCATCTGATATCTCATTCCGGCTTGACACTCGCTTGCAAAACTTGCGGCGAGATTTTTAAAAGTTTTCGTTTGATTAAACTCCATATTTCCTCCTCCGTAAATAGTGTGGGCGGAAAATTTTTTTTAATTCAAAAATTTTTATTTTTCTTTTACGGCAATCAGTTCTCCGTTTTCGGCGTCGAATAATAATTCAACCGATTTTTCTTTCCCTATTATTTTTACAAGCCAATAGTTAAAGCCCTCGTCTTCGAGTAACCTTATCCTTATTTCGTAATTATTCGGTTGAGAAATCAATTCGGAAACGCTTTTATTATTTATTTTATTTAAGTTTTTTACAATATCGTTGTATGAAACTGTGTTTTCTTTTTTCACGGAATAAAGGGATAAATTTTGTTGTTCGCCGTCTATAAAAAGCGACACGTCCAATTTTTTATTCGGAAAATCAGCTGTTTCAATAACGCATAAAAGGGAATATGACACAGGTCGGAACTCAAATTCACCGTTATATTTCACGCCGTTTAACTCAAAAGTTATTTTAGGGGTTTCGGAATAATTTACTCCGACGGTAGAATTCAATCTGAATATAAGATATTTTTCCTTTTTTCCCACAAATCCATCTTCTTCGTAAGGTGTTTCCCGCGTTTCGGGATATAGCGTGAGATTATATCCGTCTCCTTCGACGAAAAGAAGATCTTCGTCAAGTGAAGAGATCCTTTTCTCGGGAACAAATTCGGAGAAACAGGAACTAAGCAAAAATATAAATATTACGGTAACAAAAATAATAAATTTTTTCATATTTTGTCCTCGTAAATAATTTTATGCCTTTATAAACAATATAATGATTATTGTCAACGTAAAAAGTTGATTTTTTCTTTTCATTGTGCTAAAATAACGTATATAAATTATCGATTATAAGGTTAGGAAATTATGCGCAATACCGTTTTTAAATCAATTGTGATTACTATATCGGCGATAGTAGGTTCGTTTTGTATAGTTTTTTTGGTTTTGTTTTTGGGATTTCCTAAAACTTTAGGTCAAATAAATTCTCAATTAGGTCAACACTTAGCGGCAGTCAAATTTTATGAAAAGGCGTATAATCGTAGCGGCGATTTCGACACGTTGCATACTCTTATAGACGAAGCGGAGAAAACCGAAAGCGATTATATAGCATATTTGTATGGAGACAAATTTATTTTTGACTCTCAATTCGACGAATATTGCGCTTTGTCGGACGAAAATAATAAAACTTCTCTTTCAACAAGCGATTATTATTGCGGAATAATAATCAAATCAATTATGGCTTATAAGTCGAACGACTCTGAAATTTTGAAGGATGCAAACAATAAAATAATTGATATTTCCTTTAAAAAAACTTTTGTTTACGACGACGCTTGTCCTTTAAAGCTCACAATAATGCTTGTTCGTAAAAACTCGGATAAACAACTTGCAAAGAAAATCGTTGAAAGATACGATTCTTCCGACGAACACGTCGATGACGAATGGCTTTTCGACGATATAAACCAACTGAGATCAATTTAAGGTTAAATGATATGCAACACGAGAAAATTTTAATTTTGGATTTCGGCGGTCAGTATAATCAATTGATCGCAAGGCGAGTAAGAGAACAGAACGTATATTGCGATTTGGTTCCAAGTGATTATTCCATTGAAAAAATTATGGAATATTCGCCGAAAGGTATTATTTTTACCGGCGGGCCCAACAGCGTATACGACGAAAAATCTCCTAAAGTCGACGGAAAAATTTTCAATCTCGGAATACCGATTTTAGGTATTTGCTACGGCG
The DNA here is from genome assembly GCA_902797945.1 of uncultured Eubacteriales bacterium. Classification (GTDB taxonomy): domain Bacteria; phylum Bacillota; class Clostridia; order Christensenellales; family Borkfalkiaceae; genus UBA10281. Next base: position 2,508 of record CADBUU010000117.1, read on the forward strand.
CGCAACTTATGGCGTATACTTTGGGCGGAAAAGTCGCAAGCGCTTCCACGAGAGAATACGGGAAAAAAGAAGTCGAATATTCTGACTGTCCTTTATTTTACGGAGTAGAAAAAAATAACGTTTGTTGGATGAGTCATACCGATTACGTCAGCGAGATCCCCGAAGGCTTTGAAATTGTCGCCAAAACGTCGACTTGTCCCGTTGCGGCCATGCAAAACGCCGATAAAAAGTTTTACGGCGTGCAATTTCATCCGGAAGTTATGCATACTAAACAAGGCTCAACGATACTTTCGAATTTCCTTTATAAAGTGTGTAATTTGAGCGGAGATTGGACGATGTCCAATTTTGTGAAAGAGCAAATTGACAAATTAAGAACTAAAATCGGCGACAAAAAAGTTCTTTGCGCTATGAGCGGAGGCGTAGACAGCGCAGTCGCCGCAACCCTTTTGCATAAAGCTGTAGGCGACAATCTGACTTGTATTTTCGTCGATCACGGCTTACTCAGAAAAAACGAAGCCGAGGACGTTTACGCAACATTTAAGACCGAAAGAGGAATGAATTTAATTAAAATCGACGCAAGCGACAGATTTCTCGACAAACTTGCAGGCGTAACCGATCCCGAACAAAAGAGGAAAATTATCGGCGGAGAATTTATAAAGGTTTTTGAAGAAGAGTCGAAAAAAATAGGCAAAGTCGATTTCCTCGTTCAAGGCACGATTTATCCCGACGTAATAGAAAGCGGAAAGGGTAATAGCGCTGTAATAAAATCACATCACAACGTCGGAGGGTTGCCGAGCGTCGTTGATTTTAAGGAAATCATCGAACCTTTAAGGGATCTTTTTAAAGACGAAGTCAGAAAAGTCGGTTTCGAGCTTGGATTATCAAAAGAAATAGTAATGCGGCAACCTTTCCCGGGCCCGGGATTAGCGGTAAGAATAATAGGCGATATTACGAGAGAAAAAATCAAAATATTGCAAGACGCCGATTATATTTACCGCGAAGAAATATCCAAAGCCGGGTTAAACGATGAAATATGGCAATATTTTGCAGTTCTCACAAACTGTCGTTCGGTAGGCGTTATGGGAGATTTCAGGAGTTATTCGTATACGCTCGCTTTAAGGGCGGTTACTTCAATCGACGGTATGACCGCCGACTGGGCAAGAATTCCGTATGAGGTTTTGGAAAAAATTTCAACAAGAATCGTAAACGAAGTGAGAGACGTAAACAGAATAGTTTACGATATCACCTCGAAACCGCCGGCAACTATAGAATGGGAATAAAATTAACGGAGATTTATTATGGAATATATTTTTGACACTCAACTTTTAATTGAAGGCGAGGATCTTGACAAAAAGGGAATAACCGATTATTTTAACAATAACTTTCAAGGCGATTGTCTTTTGGTCGTCGGGGACGACGAATTGATAAAAATTCATTTTCACACCAACGAACCTTGGAAAGTTTTGGAATATTGTTCATCTCAGGGCGAAATATACGACGTAATTGTCGAAAATATGGAAAGGCAGGCAAAGGGTTTGCCGGGTTGATATGGAGCGTATAAAATTAAAATGTCCGCTTTGCGGACGTGTTTTCGAAACACAAAAAAATGAAAACTCACAAATCGAATGTCCGCAATGCTTAAAGACGATTCCCGTTTTGCAAGCGGAAAAATATTTTTCGTCTCTGAATGAAAATACGGACGAAAGAAAGGAAGCTCACGGAGAAGATTATCATAAAGTAAGATTGTTGATTTCCGAAGCATACGATCTTATCTCAGATGAAAAATACGATTTGGCTGAAGAAAAGGTAACCGAAGCTTTAAATCTTACCGATACCGATTACAGAGTGTTTATGGCAATGGTTGCGATCAAAACCAAAAACTTTTCCGATTTAAAAGACGAAAGTCATAAGGTTTTTTTAAATAAAGCGATAAGCGTTGCAGACGCAGACGGGAAAAAAGATATTACTTCGATATATAAAAACTACTATACGAAAAGTAAATTCGATAAAGAACAGATGTCCGCTTACACAACCGAAGAACTCAAACTAAAAAAGAGCAAAGCGGAAAAGGGACTAAAAAGCCTTATCCCCGACCACATGGCAAGAATAAAAAGAAATAAAATTTTTTTGCTTTTATTTCCAATATCTTTTATAATCGGCATTTCATTGACCGTTATATTTTTGATATTTGAACAACCTTATCTATTGTTTATAGGAATAGCCTTCTTTGTTTGCGGATACGTTTTATTCAGAAATTGGTTTATAAACAAGGATAAAATTATCGCATTAAACGCAATTCTCGATTTATACGACTATATGGACGAAAAAATCTTCCCGGAAGAAACCCTCGTTAAATTTTATGATTTAATGTTCAAAATTTACGGGAGATTCGCCGATAAGGATCCTATATTTGCTATTAGTCGTGAAACCATAAAAATGGTCGATTTGCTTCTTTCGTTGAAAAACGAAGAATTAAATAATTACATTTTCAATGATAAATATTTAGCGGAAAATATTCCGGAGGAGAAAGAATAATGTTTTGGACAATAGAAAACGACGAACTTTCCGTTACAGTGGAAGATCTCGGCGCACAGATAAAATCTATCTTTTCAAAAAAATACGATACCGAGTATTTTTGGCAGGGAAGCGATAAGTATTGGAAGGGCAGAGGCTACAACCTTTTTCCTATCGTAGGTCGTCTTTTTGAAGGTAAATATACTTTCAATAATAGAGAATACGAAATGGGACTTCACGGTTTTGCCCGTAACAGTTATTTTACTCTTTGTGAAAAGAACAATGAAAGAATGACTATGGCAATTTCAGCCAACGACGAAACGAAAAAAAATTATCCGTTTGATTTTATCTTCAAAATCGAATATATTTTAAAAGGAAACAGCCTGACTGTTAATTATCATATCGAAAATGTTGGCAAGGACAAAATATATTTCGGATTGGGAGCGCATCCGGGATTTAATATTCCGTTTGACGGAGGAAATTTCGAAGATTATTTTATTGAGTTCGAAAAACCATGCGAGCCTAAAAGATTATTAGTTGGTCCCAATTACCTCATGAGCGGAGAAGAGGTTAAGTTTAAACTTGAAAACGATAAGATTTTACACCTAAGGCACGATTTATTCGACGATGACGCCGTAATACTTAAAGGAGCTGAAAGATCGCTGAAAATAAGCAGAAAGGGTAGTAAAAGGGCTATAAAAGTCGAATTTCCCAAAATGCCTTTCCTCGGAATTTGGCACACTGTAAAGAGCGACGCTCCTTTCGTCTGTATAGAACCTTGGGAAAATCTCCCGTCAAACGAAGGTCAATTACAAGATTTAACAAAAAAGGAAAATATCGGCGTTTTGGATAAAAACGGCGTATACGAAAGTGAAGTTAAAATATCAATTGAATAATAATAAAAAGGTCGTTTGGGTTTCCCGAACGACCTTTTTATTATCTCTTAAAATACCTTTCGGTATTAAGTAACATATATTTTATCATGAAATACAATGGAACGTTTAGCGCAAATATACTCGGAATGACGATATAAGAAACAAGTTCTTTATAGTTGTTGAAATCTACCGAAACAAATAATGCGACGCCTAAAATTATAATCAATAATTGAAACGTTACGACGAGAACGACTTCCATAACGTTTCTAAAAGGAGGAACGGAAGACACCGTAGCGTCACTATCAATAAGTCGCATAATAAGAAAAACTAAAGGAAGAACAAAAACTACCAATGGAATTACTATTAATAATGCCGGAGAAAAATTAAGAAGGGGATTGAACGAAAAAGCAAGAATAAGCATTTCAACAAACGCCACAATATAAAAGAGTAACGAAGAATCGCTTCTTAATTTATTTATTAGTATTTTATCTCCGTTTGTCTTATTGGTTGCGAATGAAGTTCTAATCTTAAATCCTTCTCTCTTCGCCATATCGTATAAATCGGAAAAATCAACGTTACCGTCATTTTTTACAGATACAACAGGTTGTTTTGCCTTTTCTTCTTCAAGTAAAGATTCCGTTTTATTTTCTTCAATGCGATCACTTTCAAATTTTTCTTCCTCGACATATTGAATATCTTCAACGGAAATCTGTTTAACGTCATCGACACTTTTTTCGTTATCTGCTTCCGACGATTTTACCGATTCCTCTTTCGGGAACAATCTGTTTAAAATCGACTTGTATTCTCTTTGAACGGGTTGCTCTTCATCGGCATAGAGAAAATCGTCGTCAACAGAATCTTGAATATTTAGATTTTCGTTTTCAGTCGTTTCAGTAAAGGTAGACGAATTCGTTTTAGTCGATTCGTTTTGTTTATGCCATAAATCGGTTTGTTCGTATTCGCCTTTGTTTGTAGAATAATCTTCGTTATTAAAAATTAAATTTAACTCGACTTCTGAATTTTCAATGTCTGAATTAAAACTGTTTAACGTTTCATAATTTTCATCAAAATCTGTTGATATATCAGAGATTTCATTATCTTTTACAACATTATCCGCAACATCGTTATCGTCTAATTTTTCATTTTCGGAAATAGAACGATTCAGTTCGCTTAAAACCTCTTCGCCGATTGAGGCAAGATAATCTTCGGAAACGGAGTTTTCCGTTGTAGTAACCTTGAAATCGCCAATATCTGACGCAAGCATTTTAAAACTTTCAAAATCACTATCAGCGCTATGAACTTTCGGAAGTTCTTTCTTTACCTTTTCACTTGGCGTATCAATAAGATCGTCGATAATTTCTTTAGATTGATTCCATTCCGAACGGTTTTTATCTAAAAATTTATTTCCTTTATCGGTAAGAGCGTAATATTTGCGTCTGATACCGTCTACTGCGCTCGAACGGTATTCACGAATATAATTCTGTTTTACAAGTCTTGCAATGGCGCTGTAAAAAGTTCCTTGCTTTACACTGTATTTATTTCCGGATTTCTCGGAAATATCATTTCTGATTTCGTTGGAATCCCGATCTCCGCCAACTAAAGACAAAAGAATGATCGTGTCGATATGTCCGCGGATCATCTCTCCGCTGATTCGGTTGTCATCCATGAATAATCCCTCGTTAAAGTAAAATCATTGTTTTTATTATAACATTAAATATAAATCGTGTCAATAAAATGTAATAAATTTTAAAATTACATATAAATAAGTAATATTTAAAAATAATTTTATAAAATAATTTGGAATAAACGCTTGCGAGAATTTTTAAGCGAAACACTTTATTGTCAGAAAATGTAATATCGCAGAAGCTGTAAAACATCATAAAAAGTGAAGCAATAATCGAGTTTTTCCCGATTTTATCAATTCACTTCAATATTCCTCGTATCATTGCGTAAAACTTGTCTTTTACGCAATGATAAAAGAAAGAAGGATATGTAAATAAAATTATTTTTATCCCCTAAAAAGGTAAGAATCGTTAAAAAATTTATTAAATTTTAATTAATCGCTATACTTTTACAATGCTTTTTGTTATACTATAATTATGAAAGATAGAGAAAGAAGTAAGATAAATAACGATTATTATTCCGATAGAAGGGAAAAGACGGATATAAAGACCGAGTCGCTGATTGCTGATCTGCCCTACTTTTGCTCTGAATTTTTCTATGGGATAAGTAATAATACTACTGCCCTTACCCGCTTGAATTACGCATACGATTTAAGGATTTTTTTTGATTTTATTGCGCAAATCAAAAAAATTTACGAAAAAGATATGCAAATATCTATTTTAGACGAAATTCAAGCGATAGATATCGAAAGATTTCTGAATTATTTAAGTCATTATAAATTCAACGGCAAGGAAGAAAGTTGCGACGAAAGAGGAAAAGCGAGGAAATTATCGTCGGTTCGAGCGCTTTATAAATATTTTTTTAATAGAGATAAAATTAAATTCAACGTAGCGTCAAAAGTTCAGACTCCAAAAATTCATGAAAAAGAGATAATTCGACTTGAAGGTGACGAAGTTCGTAAACTACTCGAATTTGCTGAAAGCGAGGATGCTTACGATGGCAGAAAAAACGCCTATCACAATAAACTTAAAGTCAGAGATTTTGCAATTTTATCCTTGTTTTTAGGCACGGGAATTCGTATAAGCGAATTAGTCGGATTAAATTACGACGACTTCGATTTCGACCAAAACAGTTTTGTTGTAACGAGAAAAGGTGGCAACAGAACCATATTATATTTTAACGACGAGGTTAAAGAGGCGTTATTCGATTGGTTGGATTTCCGTTATGATATTAAAACCATCGATCCGAATAATAAAGCGATGTTCATTTCCCTAAAAAATCAAAGGATATCTACTCGCGCAATTCAAGTTTTAGTTAAAAATTACGCCAGCGTTGTAACTCCTTTAAAGAAAATTACTCCTCATAAACTGAGGAGCACTTTCGGAACTAATCTATATTTACAAACCGGAGATATTTACGCCGTATCCGACTTTCTGGGACACAAAGACGTAAATACTACAAGAAAACACTATGCCGCAATAAGCCGTGACAGCCGTAGGCAGTCTGCTAACGTAATATCGTTAAAAGATGACGATTTAAAATGAAATTTATTTTAAAATCCATTTATTTATAATTAATTTTAAAATGTTTTCCATTTTGAGCCTATGTCTTTTATATAGTCGAAATATATTTTTTTATCGACGTCTTCGGTGCTTAAAGCATTAACTTTTGCATATTCAACATTATCCTTATATACGGTAAGCGTGCCTACAATATCTCCCCTTTTTATGGGAGCAGTTATTTTTTCGGTCGGAATGAAGTCTATCGTAACGTTATCTTTGAGATTTCTTGCCGAGAAAATAAAAACGTTTTCTTCGGGTATAATCTTAACGCTGCCCTCTTTCCCTTTATTGACTTCAACAGAAATATCCATGGGATTGGTTTTGTCTATAACCATTTTCGAGCAATAGTTATCAAAACCATAATTAAAAAGATTGGACGCCTCCGCAAATCTCGTTTTCCCGTCGGAGGCTTTTATTATGACCGAAATCAATCTCATCGAACCTCTTTTTGCCGTCGCAGCAAGACAAAAACCTGATTCTGCCGTATATCCTGTTTTTCCTCCGTCGCAACCGTCGTAAAATCTGATAAGTTTGTTGGTATTGTTTATACCCGTAACTCTTCCTCCGTCGTGTTTTATTTCATCCATCCATATAGTTGAAACTTTAAAATAGTCTTCGTGAGAAACAAGTTTTTTGAGCATATACGCAACGTCTTTAGCGCAGGAATATTGCGTCGGCTTCGGAAGCCCCGTGCAATTTGAAAACAACGTGTCGTTTAAACCCCATTCCGAACATTTTTCGTTCATCGCTTCAACGCAATTTTCTTCAGAACCGTATAATCTTTCAGCCATTGCGACTGATGCGTCATTAGCGGAGGCTACCGCTATACTTTTTATCAAATCAAACGCTTTATAATTTTTATTGGCGTCGAGGAAAACTTGCGAGCCTCCCATACCGCTTGCATTTTTACTGACGGTGATTTCTTCATCGAAAGACAATTCGCCATTTTCTATTTTTTCAAAACAAAGATTTAAAAGCATGATTTTAGTCATACTCGCAATAGTAAGACGTTCTTTCGGGTTTTTCGAGAATATCTCCGTTCCGCTCTCAAAATCGGCAAGATAAGCCGATTTTGCCGTAATTTCCGGATTTGACGACGCTTTTGCAAATGTTGCTCCGGGGAACAATATTATCGCCGAAAGTAAAATTATCAATACGGAAAATATTTTTTTCATTTTTTTCTCCTTATTCCGAATTATCGGTTATAATTATTTTCCGTAAAAATCTTATTTTTATTCAGAAATAAAAATTCATCGGTCTTATTAAAATTATCAAAACCAAAAATTCATATAAGGCTCCGACAAAACAAAAAGTAAATCCGATCAATGCGTTTACTGCAAATACCTTTAAATTATCGCCGTGACATTTTACGTCGGTAATCTGATAAAAATTCAGAACTGAAAATACGCATAGTCCAATCGTCGCAATAAGATTTTGAGGGAAAACGACCGTAATATAAATAATAAAACCGTTAAAACCGTATAAATTCAGAAAAACAACGCCGACGGAACCTATTATCGCACCTCTATACGCTATTATCAAAAGTTTTAAGGGGTAAGTGTAAACCACAAATCCAAGAGCGAAAAAAATTAAAATATAACCGACGCTGTTGAGAAGCCTTGTAAATAATAAAGAAAAAGGCGAAGTCTGCGCATCGAATATCTTAATATAGTAATCAAATGTAAACCCGTAAAAAAAAGAGTCGTTTTGAGAGTTTATAAAACAAATGATTCCAACGATAATAAAAGCGGCGTAAACCGCAAGAGCGATAATCAAAAACCTTAATTCGTATTTTATTACGTTCAGTTTTTTCTTTAACAATATTTCCAACTTTTATACCTCGTTCGTTTCTTTAAATATCTATGTAAATAAAAGTCGAAATATGTCAAGATAAAAAGAGATTGCAAAAAAAAGCAATCTCTTTTATGCACTTTTTAATTTTCAGTAAAATACTTTGATGCGGTTTTAAGGAAAAAGAAAAATCGTCGATAGTTTCAATTTTGTTTTCCCATACAAATTCTACTCGTTTTTCCGTTTTCAAGACCTATTTCACAAGGTTTAAAACTAACGTTTTTATCGGTTTCATCGCCGTTAAAAAGAGCGACGGTAACAAAACCTTTTTCATCGCTGTCAAAAGCCGAATTAATATATATAATTTCAGGTAAAATCACGCCTTTTTTTCTGTATTCGTAATTCAAAAAATAAACGTTTTCGCCATTGTTTAAATACTTTAACGCTCTCTGAAGCATTATAATTCGAGGCTCGTTTTCGTTAGAACTTTTTTCATTCAAAAAAAGCCTTTTTTTCATAAAATATTTAATTTTCAAGCATTTTATCTATCAAAATACCAAATCCCCTAGTCGGATCGTTTATAAAGACGTGTGTTACCGCTCCGACGATTTTTCCGCCTTGCAATATTGGGCTTCCGCTCATTCCTTGAAGTATTCCGTTGGTAACGGAAAGCAACTCCTTGTCGATAATATTAATTACGAGATTTTTATTCTCTCTTTCGTTTTTATCAATTTTTACTATGCTGATCTGGTATTCGCGAGGAGTAACTCCGTCTATACAAGTCAAAATTGTAGCTTTGCCCATTACGGCGTCCGCCCTAACTGTTTTTTCGTATTTTTTATAATCGAAATACTCTCCCGCTTTTCCGTATAAACCGCTATTGCGATTTTCAGTTATTTGACCTATTTTATCGCTTTCCATTATGACGCCTTTTAAGTCGCCCGCTTTCCCTCTTTCGCCTTTATTTACGCCGATTATTGAAC
>CADBUU010000118.1 GCA_902797945.1 uncultured Eubacteriales bacterium
AAATGCTGCTAACACTTGAGATATCATATATAATTAAAGTATTATTATGTTTTGATGCGTCCCAACCATCTGCTTTATAGGAGGATATGCGTAAGCAAATTCAAGAAAAACTTATTAAGTTTGCAACACGTGTCCCCGTGTTTATGTATCTTACCGATTACCGTGAACGTTCGCTGAAAGACGTTATTACCCAGTTAGAACCGGGACTTTTTAAAAAAGTTACGGGCTTGGACGTGAAAGATTTTAACTTGCTTTGTTCTATCGGCGTGTTTAACGCAAGCCTTATGAATGATGCAATATTTAAGTTTAAGCGGTATGAAGATTCGTCGCTTTCATATACGGGTATCGAAAAAGCCGTAAAAGAAGAGATCGGCGGTTGGGATACGGTTATCCGCAGGGAAGAGTATGAAAAATTATTTTTCAATCAACAAGCAACTATGCAAAGCATATCCGAGGCAATTATAGAAGAAATCGCCATTTCCGACGATAAACCGAAAGATACGCAAAAAAATAACCCTTACGTAATTACTACAACTCAAAAACAAGAAGTTAAGGAAGAAAAGCCTTCTTTTGATTACTCAAAGATTGTAGTCGGCTTAGTTGTTACTCACGCAAAGTTTGGCGATGGTGAAATTATTAACATCGACAAAGCGCAAAAATATATTAAAATTAAGTTCGAAGTCGGCGAAAAGATGTTTATCATCGATTCCTTTGAAAAAGGATTTTTAAAAATAAAATAAGTTAGGCTTTGCCAACTTGGTGGGCAGAGCTTAACTTTCCGTAAAACGACTAATCTTTTATATAAAATAGGTTGAACGTTCTTTTTGTTATAAAGAAGTTCAACCTATTTTGTCTTGGTGCATCCGGCGAGGCTCGAACCCGCAACGAGGGCGTCGGAGGCCCTTGTTTTATCCAATTAGACTACGGGTGCATTTTTATATATTATATATTTTTTTTCGTTTTTTTACAAGCGTTTTGACCTCATTTTTTTGTCCTTGATTTTCGTTTGCTCAATTTAAAAGAATAACATATATATTCGCAATAGCAAACGAAGGTTGTTTTAACTTTAAAAAAACGCTGAAATATTATTGACAAAAATCAAAGTATAATTTATAATTTTCGTCGAGGTATATATGGAAAAGAAAAAAGTTGTCGTGGGAATGAGCGGAGGGGTCGACAGTTCGGTCGCCGCTCTTTTATTGAAAGAGCAGGGGTATGACGTTATCGGTTTGTTTATGAAGAACTGGGAGGAGGACGACCTAGACGGAAATTGTACGGCGGAGTCCGATTACGCCGACGTCAGGAGAGTATGTTCTTTGCTCGATATTCCATATTACGGCGTAAATTTTTCCAAAGAATATATGGACAGGGTTTTTTCCTACTTTCTCGACGAATATAAGAAGGGAAGAACGCCCAATCCCGACGTATTGTGCAATAGGGAAATTAAATTCGGGCCGTTCAAAAAATACGCCGAAGATCTCGGAGCCGATTTTATAGCTACGGGACATTATTGCGGAATAAGGCACGAAAACGGATTGCATTATCTTTTAAAGGCAAAAGATACGAATAAGGATCAGACTTATTTTTTAAATCAATTATCTCAAAGTCAGTTGGACGGGGTTTTGTTTCCCCTTCAAGACCTTACGAAACCCGAAGTCAGAAAAATAGCCGAGGAAAACGGACTTGCAACCGCAGAGAAGAAAGACAGCACGGGTATTTGCTTTATAGGAGAGAGAAAATTCAGACAATTTCTTATGAATTATATCCCCGCAAAAGAAGGAGAAATAAGGACTTACGACGGAAGAATTCTCGGTAAGCATTACGGGCTTATGTATTATACTATCGGGCAAAGAAAAGGACTCGATATAGGCGGACAGAAAAACGACGCAGGCAGATGGTTCGTAATAGAAAAGGACATTCCGAATAATATTTTATACGTCGCTCACGGCGAGGAGGACCGTCTTTATTCCAAAGGACTTGTTTCGTATAAGTGCAACTGGATACCGTCGGAGCCGAAAGAAAAGAGTTTCGAGTGTTTCGCCAAATTCAGATACCGTCAAGACGAACAAAGAGTTATCGTAAATCTTACCGATAAAGGCGTAGAGGTCGAATTTAAGGAAAGGCAACGCGCTATCACCGAGGAACAATTCGTCGTATTTTACGACGAAGAAAAATGTCTCGGCGGAGGAGTTATAGAAGAGGTCGTTTTTTAAAAGTCCTCGAATAAGTCGCTTATCGGCAAATAATAATTATTAAATATTCGATTCCCCGTTCAAAGCGTTCCGAACGGGGTTTTTTATTTTTTAAACCTTTATCGAAAAAAATTTTTTATGCTGATTTTATCGTTTTTTTATGCGGGTTTTATGCGTTTTTTATCAAAAACGAATGATTTTTATTTTTGGAAACGTTTCCAAATCGCTTGCAATCTTGAAAACGGTGTGTTATAATGATAATGCAAAGATAGAAAAAAATTTGTTTTTGACAAATTGTTTCCTAAAAAAAACAAACGCCGTAAAGGGTTTTCGGCGAAACGGGAGAAAAAAAATTGATAGTTTGCGTGGGCGAGATACTCGCCGATATGATAGGCGAAGAGAAAAACGGATCGATGTTTTACGAGCAAAAAGCGGGAGGCGCTCCATTTAACGTCGCTTGCGCCGCGAAAAAATTCGGCGCGGAAGTTGCCTTTGCGGGAAGCGTCGGCGACGATTTGATAGGAAAAAGTTTGTCGGCTTTTGCGCAAAAAATGGGATTCGAAGGTTGCTACGTTTACGAAAATCCAAAAAAGAATACAACGCTCGCATTCGTTTCGATTGATAAAACGGGCGAAAGATCCTTTTGTTTTTTCAGAAAAAACACCGCAGACGCTTTTATTCCGAGACTTTCCGAAAAACTTATTAAAAGCGCGGACATTCTGCATATAGGCTCGCTTATGCTCTCGGAAAAGAGGGGCGTCGAATTTATAGAAAAACTTATAAAAAGGGCGAGAAAATATTCTGCTAAAATAAGTTTCGACGTCAATTTCCGTTCTGACATTTTTAAAGACGAGCCTGAAGCGGTAAATACATACAAGAAAATTTTACCGCTCGTAGATATAGTTAAATTTTCGGAAGACGAAACGGATATTTTCGGAAAAGATTATATCGAAGGAGAACTTCGAGATAAGCTCGTTTTCATAACGCTTGGTTCGAAAGGAAGCCGATGGCTGTTTAAAGGCAGAAGCGGAAACGCTCCTACGATCAAAGTCGATTGCGTCGATACGACCGGCGCGGGAGACGCGTTTTACGCCGGAGTTCTTACAAAACTCGACGGAAAAAATTTATCCGTAATTACGGACGGTGAATTTGAAGATATACTTAGGTTCGCAAACGTTTGCGGGGCTCTTAATACGAGGGGAAAGGGCGCGATAGATTGCCTTCCGTCATTAGAAGAGATAAAGAAAATATATAACGGACGCGCGTAATTCGTCCGTAGCAGTAAAAAGAGGGGATAGATAATGAATAAAGTTATTAAAAAGGTATCGATTATTAGTTTGGTCGTCGTATTCGTCGTTGCGCTGTCAACTTTTGCCGTTTATAGTATAGGCAAAGTTTTAGCGGTCGGAAATACCACGGTTGAAAGCGATGGCGATACCTTTTATCTTTCCGACGAAGAATACGGCAAGGATGATAAATTCGTCTATACCGCCGTTGCGAACTTCGAATACGGTAACGCCGCAGGTCTTGTTTTCGGCGCTGAAAAGAACGAGAGATATTTCGTCTTTAACGTTGACAGAAACGAAAACAGAGTAAAACTCATCTATTTTTCAGAAAAAAACGGCTTTTTAGCGGCGAAAGAGTTACTTACCGATTATTTTATAGGTAACGATAAGATGACAGACAGCGAACGGGATTTCGTTTCGCAGAGAGTGAAAAACGTCGAAAAAGTTCAACTTAAAGTTGTTATCACTCCCGAAAACGGCAAGGTCTATGCGGAATTTTACGCAGACAATATCCGTCGTTTCGGCGTTGACAGGGTAATAGATATAAACGAATTTACCGTAGACAGACAGATAGGCGATCTGTATAAAGGCGGAAAAATAGGATTTAACTGTTTTGCCGCTAAAGTCGGATTTGCAGACGTTTATAATGGAGTAAGCGATTATTCTTACTATACCGAACTTTACCGTCAGCAATACCATTTTTCTCAGTATTCGCACTGGAACAACGATCCCAACGGGCTTGTTTACTATAACGGGTGGTATCATTTGTATTATCAACACAATCCTTTCTCGAATTATTGGGGAGATATGTATTGGGGACACGCAAGGAGCGAGGACCTCATTCATTGGGAGCATCTCCCGATATGTCTTTTCCCCGATACGGATATGGGCGAGGGTTTAGGCTTGATGTGGTCGGGATCCGCTTTTGTATATCATAAGGGAGACAGTGAAGTCATAGATTCCCTTAATTGGTTTGAAAACGGCGAAGGAACGGGAATTTACGCCGTGTTTACGCGCGACGGCGGAAAACAGGATCAAGTAATTATGTCGAGCGACGACGGCGGTATGACGTGGGTAAAGAGAAAAACCATTTCGCAGACTGTCGCTACCGGACCGAGCGGTTTTTGGAATAAAGTAGATTGTCGAGATCCGAAAGTGTTTACCCTTTTAGCGGATAACGGAAAGACGACCTTATGGGGAATGGCGCTTACGGGCAAAGGCGTAAACAGAATATGGTTTTTAAAATCCGAAAATCTTCTCGATTGGGAATACGCCGGAGAATTTTCGGCAAGTTTACCCGAATGTCCCGATATAGCGAGATTAAAGGCGGACGACGGCACCGAACATACCGTAATGACCTTTACGGGAAGAACGTATATCGTCGGAGATTTAAAATACGATAACGGAAGAATAGTTTATCTCGATCAAAACGGCGAAGGGATAACCGATGATGATTTTCAGATTATGGATTTCGGTCCCGACTCATACGCAACGCAAACCTATTATATAGACGACGACGGCAGCGAATATTTTGGCAAGACCATTTCGATAAGTTGGGCGGCAGGTGTTCCCGACGATACTGACAGCGGAATATACGCGGCGGCAAGAAAGGTATGGAACGGCGGCGGAATGACTATTCCCGTAGAATGGGGCTTAAAGTCGAGCGGAAAGGGTTATCTTCTTACTCAGAAGCCTATTACGGTAGGAAACGCAAAATTCGAAAAGAAAAATGTCGTTTCGGTTAAGGACACGGAAATTGCCGCAAGTAGCGAAAACTTGTTGAAAGAATTGGGTTGTCAGACTTATGAAATTTCGGCTTCGTTCGATAATCCGAACGGAGAGGATATAGTTTTCATATTAAATGCCGACGAAAAAAATTACGTTGAAGTCGGTTGGAATAAAACCGAAGGATATTACCTTTCGAGAGAAAAGGCGTCGAGCGCCGGACTTTATATCAAAGATTTTCCGTTCAGATACATTTCGGGTAAGAATAGCAGCGAAAAACAGACTTTCTATATCTTGTCGGATAACGGCGGCTTGGAAGTGTTCTGCGACGATTATTCTATTCCGTTTTACGCGCTTACGCTCTCTTCTCCCTATGCGATAAACAATAGTCTTATCGTAGGCGGAAAAGTTTCGGCGAGCGTAGAGGTCAACGAGATATCTTCTATATGGAGAAAAGACGTCGCCGAAGGGGAAAGCGTTCTTTATATAAGCGACGACGAAATATACCTCGATTTAAATTTGGCGAAGGAAAAGAGCGTAATGGCTTACTCGACTTCTAAAACGGAAGTTGAATGGAGCATAGTGAGCGGCGACGACGTAGTCGAGATAGAAAAAACGTCTTTCGGAGCGATAGTTACCGCAAGGGCGGGCGGTTCGGCTTTAATCGAAGCGAAGTGCGGAAACAGCGTAAAACGGACGCAGGTTTCGGTTTATGCGGGTTCTGCGGACAGCGATCTTGAATTTTCATCTGAAAATATAATCGCAGGTCAGTGGAGAGTCGAGGAAAACGGAATTGTCGGCGAAATGACTTCGGGAGACGGATATATACTTTCCGAAGAAAGCGGAAAAGACTTTACCTTATCCGTAACTTTTTCGCTTGACGCAGTTGCCGCCGCAATGATATTGAGAGCCGAAAGCGATATGAGTAAGTATATCATCGTCAACTGTGACGTAAACGAAAGGCTCGTAAAGGTATGGTCGAAAGACAGACAAATAGCCGTTGCGCCTACCGGAGATATAAATACTTCTTCGATAACTTTGAAATCGAGGGTTATCGGAAACGAAATTACAGTATTTTTAAACGGGGAACAAAAAATAGTTTCATCGCTAAACGATAACGAGCCTGCCGAAGGGAAATACGGGCTTAACGTATTTAACGGAAAAGCGACGTTCGGCTCGATCGCTCTCGTCAAAGAAGAATACTCTTTTGACGGCGGAGATCTTGTCGTTTGGGGAGACGCGGATCAGACTATAAGAGAACTTTATAACGTTACGATGAGAAACGTCGGGATAAGTCCCGAATACTTTTATAGCGACGCAAGACAACTTACCGTAAGGGAAAAATATTTCGAAAATCTTACCGAAGGAAGATACGTTTTCAAAGCGGTAGGCAGGAAGACGAGTTATACGTTTACCGTTGAAGTTTTAAGCGTAAAACAAACGCAAATTGAAAACGTAAAAGTTTCAAACGGCTTAGACGGCGTAATTTACGTCGGAAACGTCGACGTTTCAAGCGTCAGCGTAAACGGAAAGACTTTGAATTCGGACGAATATACGTTTAAAAATAAAGTTCTTAGGATAAATAAAGAAGTTCTTTCGCTTGGGGTTAACGAGGTTACTTTAAACGAAGATAAAAAAATAACAATTACCGTTTTGTAATAAATTTTTAAGGACATCGGCTAAAAGGAGAAAGTTTATATATGTCTCCCACAATAAAGGACGTGGCAAAATACGCGGGGGTTGGGCTTGGGACCGCTTCGAGAGTTCTTAACGGCGGCGGTTCCGTCAATAAGGAAAAAAGGGATAAAGTAATGGAGGCGGTAAAAGCGCTCAATTATACTCCCAACAAGATGGCTTCTAAACTCAGAAAAAACGAAACGAGAAACATCGCTTTGCTCGTTCCGATAATAAATCACCCCTTTTTCGCGGAATTTGCATATTACGTCGAGGACGAGGCGGACAAATTCGGATATTCGGTAATTCTTGTATCTTCTCAACAAAGAGTTGAAAAGGAAGCCGATATTATAAAGAGGATAAGAAGAAGAGAGGTCGACGGGGCGGTCTTCGTCACTCACTTTGCGCATCTCGAATCTGAACTCGAAGGCTGTCCGATAGTTTCTTTGGACCGTATTTTCGGAGAGGGAATACCATACGTTACTTCGGACAATTATACGGCAACCGTTAAAGCGGTGAAATACCTTATGGAGCGAGGTTGTAAAAAAATAGGCTACTTAGGCTCTAAACCGATAGTTAAATCGGAAGTTTCCGAAAGAGAGCGAGCCTATAAAGACGTTATGGAGCAAACGGGCAATCAGAATCTTATCGTAAACGAGGTTATTCCTCACGGAGGAGAACAAGCGCTTGCCGAAGAGTTTCTTGAAAAATTCCCCGATATAGACGGCGTGTTCGTTTCGGGTTATTCTATGGCTCAGATTTTCAGAAAACTTGCCGAAAAGAAGAATAAAAGAATACCCGAAGATATACAGTTGATATTATACGACGGAGTTTTCAGCGATTGGGATCGTGGCGAAGAGGTTACCTGCGTCGAACAGCCGGTGGAGAAAATGGCTCGCGCGGTAGTCGACATTTTAGTTAAAAAAATTCACGGGGAAGACGTGGAGAAGAGAATGGAATTCCCGACGAAATTCATCGTCGGAAACACGACTTTATAAAATAAGGGAAAAAATAGAAACGTATTATAATTTAAGATTTTTAACCGAGTACTCGGTTTCATTTGCTGATGCAAATGAAAACTTCTTAAATATAAAAAGTTTTTATATTTTATCAAATAAAAAAAGAGGGATATTATGAAAAAATTACTCAGTTGCTTACTTATGTTAACGCTTTCTTGCGTTGTGGCGTTTTCAGCCGTTGCCTGCGGAGGCGGAACGACGACCGATACGAAGTCCGGCGAAGTCGACCAGACTACGGGAAACACTATCGTTAAAATAATGTTCCACGTAGACGAAAAGTCGACCGAAGGTCTTGCTTACAAAAAGAGAATAGAAGCCTTCAACGCCGCTTATAAAGACAGAAAGATCAAGGCGTCGGCTACCTATACCGCAAGAGTGCAGGGCGCCGCCGGTTACGAAGCGGAACTTTTAAACAATCAAGTCGAAGGAACGCTTGCTGATATTATAACTTTCGACGCTCCTAACACCGCTTCCTATGCGAAATCGAAGTTATTATACAATATTTCTTCTTTGGTTTCCGAAGACGTTCAAAAAGATTTTTATTCGCTCAACACCTACGACGGAAGCATTTACGGGCTTCCGATTCAAGAATCGAGCGCAGGCTTTTTCTACAACAAGAAGATATTCAGAGAAAAGGGAATAGACGTTTCGGCGTATACAGTCGATAATCCGTGGACCTTCGAACAATTCAACGCCGTTTGTAAGTCCTTGAAAGACGCAGGCGTTACGCCCGTTGATATGCGTTTAGACGCGACTAAGGACGAAACGGCGACTTACCTTCTCTATCCGTTTATTTACGCGGCGGGAGGAGAATTTACTTCTCAGGATGGTTATACGGCGACCGGATATTTCAACTCCGATAAAACCGCCGCAGGATTTACGTTTATTAAAAATCTCATTACCAACGGATATACTTCCTACGCTATTGGACCGACCGACTTTTTCAGCGGAAAAGTAGGAATGTATTTGTCTTCCGGTTGGACTATACCCGATCTCGACAATAAATATAAAGAATTTTTCGCAAACAGAGACGATTGGGGTTTGTTGCCTTATCCGTCGTCGGCTGTCGCGGCAAGCGCGACCGGAAGTTGGTCGTTCGGAATAACCAACAATCATCATAGCGACAAGACCGCCGCTACCGAACTTCTCTTGTGGCTTACTTCGGTGGAAAGTTCAGACGCAATAACCGCGGCAACCGGAATGATCCCCGCGAGAAAATCGGTCAACAAAAATTGGGCGGAAGGTTCGCCCGAATATACGCTTTTGAAACAACTTGAAACGAGCGGAAAAGAAAGGCCCGTAACCGTCGCTTATCCTACCTTCTCGACTTGTTTCAATCAGGTTATCGCGGCGCTTGGCACTAATGACGTAAAGACTTTGCTTAACGCTCAGGCAGATACCCTTCAAAGCGAAATGAACAGGCTTAAACAGAAATAATTTTAAGAGGATAATATGGCAGTCAGCGCATTGATAATTGCGGCGGTTTTCGTCGTCATATTCGCAGTGTTTGCGGTTTTCGACGTCGTGACCGGAAAACGGACAAAAGAAAAATACAGAATAAGGACGGCTTTAACGGCGTATTTAATGTTGGCGCCGGCGATTTTGCTTGCGTTCTTGTTCGTATTATTGCCCATACTGTATTCTCTCGGATACGCTTTCACCGATTACTATTTATTGGAACCCGACAATATAAAATATATCGGGTTTGAAAATTTCACCCGAGCGTTCAGCGAGATAGCCTCGGGAGGAACTCTTTATCGAGCGCTTATAAACACGGTTAAATTCGTAATCGGCGTCGTTCCGTTGCAGATAGGACTTGCGCTTTTGCTTGCTCTGTTTGTAAATAAACCGCTTTTCGGCTCTAAAATTTTCAAAGTTTGTTTCTTCGCTCCCGTAGTAATATCTTTGAGCGTAACGTCGTTTTTGTGGCTTCAAATACTGTCGCCGTCAAGGAACGGGCTTTTAAATTCCGTGCTTGGTCTATTCGGCGCAGAACCTCGCGACTGGTTGAGAGATCCGGCAAGCGCAATGCCTTGCATAATAATTCTCAGCGCATGGCAGGGGTGCGGTTATCAGATGCTCATATTCCTTTCGGGATTGTCGAACATTCAGCAAAATCTTTACGAGGCGGCGGCGCTTGACGGAGCGGGAGCGTGGCATAAATTTACGGCGGTAACGTGGCCGGGACTCAGGTCTACTTTCGTCTATATAATAATAACCGTATTCATCGGCGCTTGCAGAATACTTACGCAGCCGATGCTTATGACGGGATATATGGACCATACCGTAACGCTTTCGTATTATATGTATCAACAGGGTTATACCAACCGTTGGGTAGGATATTCGTCGGCGGTGGCGCTTCTTATGACGATAGTCATCGGAACGATAACGCTTATTCAAAGAAGAGTGTTAAGGGAGAAAAATTAGTATGGAAAAAGCAATTCACAAAAATTCTTCCTTGTTGAAAAACAAAAATATTTCTTCGAGAAAGGCGATAGAATTGACCGTCTATATCGTTGTCGGAGTTATACTGTCGCTACTCTTTCTTTTCCCCATATTTTACATGATTGCGACCTCGACTAAAAGCGAGTCGGCGTATGCGTCGAGCGCGGGAACTCTCGCTATGTTTTTACCCGACTTGACGAATTTCGGGGAAGCGGTAAAAAATTACGGCAACGTCTTTTCGAATTACGGAATATGGCGATACGCAGTCAACAGTTTTACTTATGCGGTAATAGCGATAGTATTAAACGTCCTCGTAAACGGGCTTGCCGGTTACGTCATGGCTAAACTAAATTTCCCCGGGAAAAGATTTCTATCCTTTATGATAATTTTTCTGATAGTCGTTCCCGTGGAAACTTCGATAATTCCGCTGTATTCGATCGTAAAGATAATGCTCGGACTTAAAAACACGGCCTCGGTCATAGGCGTCGTGCTTCCCGCTTCGATAAGCATATTCAACATTTTCTTATTTACGCAATTCTTCGAGAGTATACCGCAAGGTTACGAAGAGGCGGCGAGAATTGACGGGGCGAACACCCTCGTAGTGTTTTTTAAGATAATACTTCCCCTTTCAAAACCGATCGTAGCGACGGTTGCGGTATTCTGTTTTATAGGAGTGTGGAACGATTATCTCTGGCCGACTATGATTTTACCGAGAGCGCAGGAAGGACAATGGCCTCTCTATCCGATACAGTCGGCGCTTACGACTATTCAAAGTATTCAAGGAATAACTACGGGCGAAATTATGTCCGCTCTTATAGTTACGAGTATTCCTATTTTCATCATATACGTTCTCGCTCAGAAATATATAGTTCAGGGTTTCGGAACGGCAGGACTTAAAATGTAGGAGGGAAAATGAAACACAGAAGTTTATTTGTTTCGGCTATACTTTCGGCAAGCGTAATATGCTCTTGCTTCGTCGGTTGTTCGACGGGAGAACAAAACCCCGAAAAAACGGACGTTGTAAGCGAAAGGACGGGCAAGCCTGCGTTATACTATTCGTTCGACGAAGAGGGCGGATACAGCGCGAAAGAAAAGGTAAGCGGAGAAAATTATAATATAAATTACGTTTTCTCTTATAAAAACGCGGCGAATCTTTTTAAAGCGCCGTCCGAACCGCTTCGCAAGGCGGGAGTAAAAGGGAATTCGCTTTATATGGACGGATTTTCAACGTATCTGTCAATTCCGAACGACGATTTCGAAACGCCGTCTACGGCGATGACCGTTTCCGCATGGGTTGCTCCGAGAGTTTTTGAAAACCTCGTTAATTACGGCGACGATTCCGACGCCAAAGGACATCCGAGAATGACTTCGGTCGTAAATAAGGGAAATATCGAAATGGGCGAAGGTTTCTTGCTCGGTTACGGCAGACTCGGACTTTGGGGAATACAGTTGGCTCTTTACAACACCGAAGAGGACAGAGAATTCGTGGTCGGCTTTTACGATCCGATAAACGCATTGCCGTTATACGAATGGTCGCATATTGCGGCGGTATTTGACGGCGAAAGCGGATATATAGCCTTATTTTTTAACGGGGAAAGGGCGTATGAATCGTATATACCCGAATTATCATCTTGCAGGTTGATTTCGTCCGAAGAACCTCTTTATATCGGAAGATACGTAAGCCCGATGTATGAATTCGGCGTTCCGAGACAAATGATTTCGGGACTTTTGGACGAGGTCGGAGTTTATACGGAAGCGATAACGCCGAGAGATATAAAGAATATATATTCGTATAACGATTATAACGGACACCCCTCGCTTGAATTTAAGGAAATTGCCCTCGATTCTTCGGTTTACGAGGGCGACAGATATCGTCCGCAATATCACGCTATACCTCCTGCGGTATGGATGAACGAGCCTCACTCTCCTTTCTATTATAAAGGAAGATATCACGTTTTCTATCAGCATAATCCTGCCGGACCGTATTGGTCGCAGATACGCTGGGCGCATATAGCGAGCGACGATATGATCCATTGGGAATACGTCAAGGACGCAGTAGTTCCTACGCCGGGAATTTGTCCCGAAGGCGTATGGACGGGCGGAGCGGTGATAGGTCCCGACGGTAAGCCGTGGCTTGCGATAACCGCAGGAACGAATACGACGACTTGGTCTATTCAACACGTTGCGTTCGCTCACGTCGTAGATCCCGACGATCCGAACCTTACCGATTGGGTGGTCGAGGACACGGTAACTCTTCCTCACCCCAACGACAATTCGCAGGGAGAAATAAATCAGTTCCGCGATCCCTTCGTTTGGTATGACGACGGTATATACTATATGATGGTTTCCACTTCCATACCCGACGCGGGCGGCTCGGCGAATATATACACTTCGACGAACATGCACGAATGGGAATATCACGGTTATATATATCAATGCGATTACGTTCAATATCCCGAACAGGGCGCGCATTGGGAATGCGTCGTTATGCTTCCGATATCTACCAAAGACGGCTCGGTAACTAAATACGTCTTGTTCGATTGTCCGCAATATACGGTAGACGGATATACGGTAGATTGCTACTATTGGATAGGAACTTTCGATAAAAATACTTGCAGATTTATTGCCGACGATAATAAACCTCGACTTTTCGATATGGGAGTCGGTATTTATACGGGACAGAACGGATTTTGTTATCTGACGGAAGAAGACGTTGAAAACGGTAAGACCTCTTATGAACAGGGAAGGACTATTCTCTATGCGATAGCGCAGGGAAAAGACGCCGGAACTGCCCAGAACTATACGGCAGGTTGGGCGCATAACTTTGCAATCCCCCTCGAAATTTGGCTCAGCGACGACGGCAGAGATATTATAAGAGAGCCGATAGAAGAGACCAAGACGTTAAGAAAATCGGAAATATATAATTATTCGGGCGAAGGAAAGACTGTAGCCGAACTCAATTCCGATTTGGGAAACGTTAGGGGCGATTTGTTGGAGATAAGGGCGAAGATAACTCTTTCTCCCGTGGCAAATTCCTATTCCGGAGGACTAAGCGTCAGATACAATAAAAACGTTGTTAACTCTCAGACGGAAAGGACGGATATAATATTTTCCGAAAGGGGAGTATACGTCGAAAGAGCGCAGTCGTCTTTACTCGACTACGTTGGTAAGCAACCGAGCAGGACTTACGGAAGCGTTAAAAACGAATATGAAATCGTCATTCTTCTCGACCGCTCGATGCTCGAAGTTTACGTAGACGGACTTATAAGTTTCACTATGAGAATTTACCCGAAATATTCAGATTCGGATTATCTCAACTTCTTCGATAACGATTCGGGAATAATTTTTAAATCGTTGCAGATATACGAAATGGGAAGCGCATATTCCGATAAGGTAACGCCCGCTTACTACGGCAACGTCGGCAGTCTCGGAGGTCAGCAATGAAAAAGAACGAACTTTTAAAAATAACTCTTGCAATCACGTCCGCCGCCTTGTCTATGGCGATATTTACCGCTTGTAATAGCGGAGAACAACCCGAAAGCCAAAGCGGAGAAGAAAAGGCTCCCGTCATACAGACTCAACTTTTAAACGGCGGATTCGAAACGGCTTCGATAGACGGCTGGACGGTCGAATACGGCGACGCCTTTAACGACGATTGCGTTTCGTCAAACACCTTTTTCTCATTTGACTACGACGCTAACGACAACAGACTTCCGATAAACCATACGGGAAATTGGTATCTTACCGGAAAAGGCTTTCACGGCGATTTTTCCGGAGCGAGAACGGGCGCTATCCGTTCTACGACTTTTACAATTCCGTCCGACGGAGTTATGAAAGTCAAACTTGCCGGCGGAGCGCTTACGATTGGAAAGGGCGAATATGCGGCGATGAAACCCGTCGAAAAACTGTGTTATTTCGGCGTGTATACCGTCGTAGACGATAAACTTATCGCAATTCAGCATAACGATTATTTTCACGAACATACCGAAGATTTCGTCAATCCGGCGAGATACGTCGCAGGCGTATATAATACCGATAACTTCTACGAATATACGATAGACCTTTCCGCCTATGCCGGAAAAGAGGCGTATATAAGGATAGTTGACAACGATTCAAGTTGGTATTACGGTTACTTCGCCGTAGACGATATTCGTTTGGGAGAGGACGCCGAGGCACAGGAAGAGGGAACTTTCTTCGTAAAAGACAAGAATTACGTTCAGACCGCAGAAGCCAAGAGTAAATACGATATTATAAACGGCGATTTCGAACTTGGTTCGCTTGCCGGTTGGACGGTCGTATCGGGCGACGCTTTTTCTGACGACGGAGTAAACTCGGAAAGCGTTTGGTGGAACGAAAACATTACTTATAACCGAGACGGCAATTATCATTACGGACATTATAAACCGTCGGCGACTGGAGTAATGCGTTCGAGCGAATTCGTTCTCGGCGGAAGCGGATTTATAACCTTTAAATTGGGCGGTTGCTCGGATAACGGGCGGACTTATCTCAAAATAATGATGAAGACCGCCGACGGCGACGTGGAAGTCGCGAGATATTCTAACAGTAAGTATTGGAATTTTCAATTCCCATACGTTCCGAACGGAATGAGACTTTTGAATATGGTCCAGTATTACGCCGACCTTTCCCGTTATATAGGCGAAACGCTATATATCGAAGTCGTCGACGAAAATCCTTCGGCGGACGATTTGGGAGCGATAACGCTTGACAGCGTAGTTACCTATCACGAAACGAAACCGATCTGGTATGATAAAAACTTCTATCTCGCAGTAAGCGACGGCGACGTTATGGCTGAAAGCGAATATCAGATAATAAACGGCGGATTTGAGACGGGAGATTTCACCGGCTGGACTTTGAACGGCGACATCGGAGAAATCACGAGCGCAAGCGGTTGGTGGAATGAAAATCTTCCGTATAACAAAAAGGGCGCTTTCCTTTTCAGCGGCATAAGCAAAGAAGGAGCGACGGGAACTTTGACGAGTTCGGAGTTTACTTTGGGCGGTTGCGGCTATATTACTTATCTTTTAGGCGGCGGCGGTAACGGAAAACTTTGCTATATATCCATTATTGACGCAGATACGGAAGAAGAACTTGCCCGTTTCCATAACAGATATTTCAACGATAGGGGAATTTCGACGATAAACAGCGGAAGCAATCTTGCGAATATGGTTTTATATAAAGCCGATTTGTCGGAATTTTTGGGCAGAAAGCTTAAAATAAGAGTCGTCGACAACGCTTCGTCCGATTGGGGACTTATAACTTGCGACAGTTTCGTAACTTGCTATCATTCCATAGAAGGCGTTCCTCAAAACGCAAAATTTGCGAAAGACGTTTTGCCGTCGGGAAAAGTCCTCGGAGAAAACGATCCATATCAGGTCTTAAACGGAGATTTCGAAACGGGAGATCTGACCGGTTGGCTTCTTTTGAGAGGAACGTATAGCCTTGGAGATATCGGTTACGTTTCAATGCAGGAAGTTTATTGGAAAGATCTTACGAAACAATACGGAATGGGCGGCGCTTATCTCTTTTCGGGTATCGAGGACGTAAAAGGCAGTTTCGAATCGTATATCGGAGTGCTTGAAAGTTCGTCGTTTACGGTCGGTGGGTGCGGATTTATTACTTTCAAACTCGGCGGAGGTAAAAATCCCGATTGTTACGTCGAAATAATAGACGCCTCGACCGAGGAAACGCTCGCTCGCTACCATAACGACGAAATGAACGAAGGAAAACTCATTCAGTATAAAGCAGATTTAACGGCGTTTATGGGCAGAAACGTCAAAATAAGGGTAGTCGATTACGCCGAAAAAGATTGGGGTTGTATCGCGGTTGACGATTTCATCACTCACTACGAATCCCAAGAAGAACTTCCCTTGGCAAGTTTGATAAATAATTATTTATAAATTATAAATAAAAGTTAAGGAGGAAAAAATGACAAACAAAACGAGTAAAAAACTTTTTATCGAAGTTTCGGTAGACGTTATGGTCTTTGACGACGAAAACGTTCTGACGACTTCAGGACCGATGGGCGCTTACGGCGAACTCGAAAAATGGGGAGGGCTTGACGAGACATGGCAAGAAAGAGCAAATCGCTAAGATTACTTGTCGTCGTCCTTGCGTTATGCTTTGCCGTTATATCGCTAATTGCCTGTTCGAATACGGGAAAGTCAGAAAATAATTCAGAACAACCTTCTTCTACTAACGAAGAACAGTTGACGGACAAAGACTCTTCCGGACAGAGTTCGGGCGAGGGTTCTTCGGAACAAGGATCGGGCGAAGGCTCTTCCGAACAAAGTTCCGGGGATCCCGAAGGCGCAAGCGGAGAAGATTCGCAATCGACCGATACGGTCAATCCGCCGAGTAAACCTGTTGAGGAATCTACCTATTCGGCGCATTGAAAGGAGAATATATGAAAAGGATTTCAGATAAAAAGTTTAGTTTAACTATTGTTTTAGCAACTTTATTGACGGTATTCGCTATGTTTACGGCGCTTACCTTTAACGGGTTTGCCGATAATTCGGCAAACGGCGTTTTCGCCGATGAGGTCAAGGAAGAGACGACTCTTCTTAAAACGAAGGCGAAAATATCTCTCGATAAAAAATATCTTTTGCTCGTTACCGGATTTGATTCGGCAACTTTAAATGAAAACGGTTTATATTATATCGGATACAGATATAATTTTAACGGCGAAGTCGTCGATACGGCTCGTATTTTGGGAACTGCATCCGCTAAATACTATTCGACGATAACACTTAAAACCAATTTGGAAGACGAGAGTGAAACGCAAGTCGTAACTCCCGCTATGATATATGGCGAAGACTATGCCGACTATAAACTCATCGTTTACGAGATAGAATTCGAAACTTCATTCGGCGATGATTTCACAAATTATTCGGATCTCTACGCATATATCGAAGAAGTCGAAAAAAATGAGGAAACGGGCAACTACGACGTCATAGCGTCGAGTCAGGGCGACCATTTTACTTATGCTGACAGAGATAAATATTTCCCCGAAAATAACGATTTTGAAAAAGGAGTTATAACGGGCTGGACGATTACTAATCTCGTTGAAAACCAAACTATCGGCGGAGTTATCAAGCAAGACAAATATTGGAAAGAAAAAATTTCGTTCGATAAAAACGGAGATTATTTGTTCAGCGCCTATACGAAAGGAGGTGACGACGAATACGTTACGGATGGCGACGAAGGAGCGAAAGGAACTCTTACTTCGAGTAAGTTTACGCTGGGTGGAAGTGGTTGGATAACCTTTAAATTCGGCGGCGCAAAGCATTACGAGCAAGTTTATTTCGATGTGGTAGAATACGGAACGGATAAAGTTTTGGCTCGTTACTACAATTCCGAATGGACAGACGAAGACAAAAAAGGGTGCGCTCTCAATCAATATAAGGCGAATCTTTCCGAGTATCTCAACAAAGATATGTATATCCGCATAACCGATAACGCAACCGCCGATTACGGCTTATTTTTCGTCGATGATATAATAACGTATTATTCTACGGAACCCGATATCGGAGTTGAAGCCGTAAACGTTTTAAACAACCCCGAAGTTTTAAACGGGTCGTTTGATAAAAACTTTAACGGTTGGATATTAGAGGGCGATATCGGCGTAATTACCGACCTTAATACCTTCTGGGATAACCCCACTCGTCCGATAAACAACGATGGAAAATATTTCCGCGGAGATCTCGACGAAAAAGAAGGTAGAACAGGAACTTTGACTTCTTCCGACTTCGTTGTGAGCGGAAGCGGTTTCATTACTTTCAAGTTGGGCGCCGCAGGTAACGAAAATTGTTATATAACCTTAGAAAAGAAGACCGAAAACGGATATGAAAAAGTCGCCCTTTGGCATAACAACGAATGGGTTGACGGCGCAGGAAATGAGGAAAAACCGGGATACGGACTGAGAATGGTTGATTATAAGGCGGACTTGTCGGCATACCTCGACGAAACGATGCGTATCGTTTTGTGCGACAATGCGACGGGCGGATTCGGATTCTTCACGTTCGACGAGCTTAAAACGAATTACAAGACCGAACCCGTAGGAACGCTTATGGAAAACCAGCTTACCGCAATGGCAAATTTAAGAAAAGCGCTCAATGATGATAACGTCGCTTCGTTAGGCGATTACACCGAAGAAAGTTATGAAGAATACTTAGCGAAGAGAAATACTGCGGAAGGTTTGTCTAATTATAGTAAAATTTCAACGATAAATTCGGTATTGCAACAATTCGTTACGGCTTATGAAGGACTTACTTTAAGAGTTTCCGAAGAAGTCGAAGGTTCCGTAAAGTTGCTCAGAGCTTATGCGGGAAATACGCTCGAATTAACTCTTTCCGATTACGTTAACGAAAATAATTTAAGCGGTATTTCTTACGAAGTATTGTCTTCGGATACCGACTCCGTTATGGTCGGCGAAATCGAAAACGGAAAAGTAACCCTGACGGCTCAGGACGTTTCCGATAAGACCGCTACGATTACCGTAAACGTAAAATATAACGGCGAAACAAAACTTTCCGTCGTAATTACGGTAACGGTTACCAAAGACCAAACGCCTTCTCTTTTGGCTGAATCCGTAGATAAAACTTTGGATATATATGCTCTCGAAAATAAAACCGGATATGAAATCAACTTTGCCGCCAACGTAGAAAATCCCGGCAACCTTAATTTAACTTATTCGGTTACACAGGACGGACAGAAAATCGAACTTAATAATAACGCTTACACTTTCGTGTTTGATAACTATACTTATAAATATACCGACGTCGTTTTCGCTGTAAAAGCAGGATATACGGCAAACGGAGAAAATGCCGAACTTACCTATAATTATTCGTTGCATATCAACGATACTACGAATTATAGACTTAAAAACGGCGATTTCGAAGACGGTTTGACCGGTTGGACGATAAGCGATACCGAAAACCCGTTCGGACACGTAACCGAGGCAAGCGAGTGGTTCGATAATATAACCTATAATAAAGACGGAATTCGTCTCTTTTCCGGTATTGAAGATTTTATAAACGGCAGAAAGGAAGGTAACGGAGTAGAAGGAAACGTCGGAACTTTGACGAGTGGATCGTTCACTATCGGCGGATTGGGCTATATGTCCTTTAAACTCGGCGGAGGAAATGCTTATTGCTATGTCTCGGTTGTAGAAGAATCGACCGGTAATGTCTTGGCTAAATACTATAACAACAATAGATCGATTAACCCCGGCACGATGGTTCAATATTACGTCGATTTGTCTGATCATATCGGTAAAAAGGTTTATATTCAAGTTGTCGATAACGCCGTTAACGATTGGGGCTGTATTGCCTTTGACAGTATGGTCGTATATTACGCTGACATAAGCGATATCCCCGAAGGAGCGGTTTATAACGAAAACGGTATTTATCAAGTAGTTAACGGCAGTTTCGAAATGGGCTTAAGCGGTTGGTCTATGGTGTTGACTGAAAATGGCGAGTATGGCACCCTCGGCAGAGTAGTTAATAATGAAATTCCGGAGGGGTGGTATCAGATTAATGATTTTAGGAAAGACGGAAATAGTTTATTTACTTTCTACTTCTATGACGGCGATAGAAAATTAAACTCGGAAAAAAGTAAGGGCTCCTTGCGGTCGAGCGAATTCATTCTTAAAACAAACGGTATTATCTCTTTCCGGTTCGGAGCGGCTCACAATGAAGGCGTATATATCAATGTTCGAACTTCTGACGGAACTATTTTAGCTACTTTCCGAAACAGCGCTCATAATACGGTTAATGCTACCGAAATGGTATATTATTATTATCAATTCGACAATAAAGAAGATATTTCTTGTTATTTTGAGATTGTGGATGATGCGACAGATAATTACGGTTGTTTTGTTGTCGACGATTTCCGCACGAATATAAAAGCTGTTCCGGATGACGCTGTTAAGGCTCAAGATGTAAAACCGTTATAAAGAAATAAAAAACATTTCATTCTTGCCGTCGCAAGTTTTTGTGGCGGCAAGAAAAACAATTAATAAACAAGAAGTTAAAAATAATTTTAAAAAGGTGTTAGACATGACTGAACAAACTTCTACAAAAACGCCTCAAAGTTCAAATGATAAATTCCCCGCATTTCATATTACGGGTGGGAAAGGCTGGATAAACGATCCTAACGGACTTGTATATTATAATGGTGAATATCACGTTTTTTTCCAATATCACCCATACGGTACGACGTGGGGCCCCATGCATTGGGGACACGTCGTATCGACGGATCTTACAAACTGGAAAAGATTGCCGATTGCCCTTACCCCCGGAGGAGAGGGAGATAAAGACGGATGTTTTTCCGGCTCGGCGATTTGCGCGTTCGGAAAACTTTTCATTATGTATACGGGTTTTGAGGAGAACGGCGGCGGAGAAAAAGTTCGCCAAGTTCAATGTCTTGCGGAAAGCGACGACGGCGTCAACTTTAAAAAACACGGCGTTGTTATAGGCTCGGACGATCTTCCCGAAGGATTTATGCCTTGCGATTTCAGAGATCCTTACGTTTTTTGTCACGAAGGAAAGTTTTACTGTCTTGTCGCAGCAAAGAAAAAAGAGGGAAGAGGCAGGGTTTTGCTTTATCGTTCCGCCGACCTGTTTAAATGGGAGTTTTTATCGGATACGCTCGGTTTCGATAGCGACGGAATAATGTTCGAATGCCCTGATTTTATCGAAGAACTCGGATTGTTGACCGTTTGCGATCAACTTCAACCTTCGGGAAAGAACGACTGTTTGAACGTTCATTCGGCGAGATATTTCCTTGGCAAAATGGATTTTGAAACGGGTAAATTTACAATAAAAAAACAAGGAATTTTAGACTACGGTTTTGATTATTATGCGCCACAGAGTTTTGCCGAAAGTTCAAAAAATACAATAATGGGCTGGCTAAATATGTGGGACAGGAACGTTCCTTCTTCAAAATACGGCTTTGCCGGCATGCTTACGGCGGCGAGAGAAATAAGAATTGAAAACGGAGATATTTTTCAAACGCCCGTATTAAAAACGAAGCAAGTTTTACATACCTTGGTTGATTGCAAGATAAGCGATAGGGCGATTATCGGCGTAATAGTAATAGAAGCGGACGCCTTGGAATCTTGCGAAATTAAATTGAGAGAGGACGAAAGCCACCTTACTTCCATAAAACTTGTTGACGGATACTGGGTTTTTGACCGCTTTAAATCGGGAGAAATTATAACGGGCGCCGAAAAAGACGAGTTAAGTTTATCTGGTATTCGCAAAATGAAAAAATCGTCATACGAAAAGACAACTATCACTTTAATTCTCGATAAATATTCGGTTGAATTTTTCGAGGGAGGGAAAGTTATGTCGTCGACGATTTATCCTCCCGAAAATGCGGACAAAGTCGAAGTTTGCGTAAAAGCGAAGAAATGCGCTTATACTCGTTATGATATCGCCGAATAAAATTAAGTTATAGTTTAAATTTATATTAACGCTGTTTTGAGCGTCGTTATCAAGATATGTTAACGGCGCTTTTATTTATACAAAAAAATATTATGATGACCATTTGTAAGATTTTTTTACGAATCTTGTTGGGGTTTGTTCATCAAAAACGAACAAACTAAAAATAAACAAAAAATCAAAAAAATGAGGATATTTCGGCACGTTTTTTATGATTGAACCCCCAATGACACCTAATGACACCGAACGACACCAAAACGATATCTGTCGGCAATTTTTTGAGTCAATTCATTCGATAAAAACGAAGGAAATATCGGTAAAATTATGCATTGTAAACGAAGAATTATTTCGTTAAAGGCGTAGTATCCGAGGACAAAAATTACTTGAGAAAAAAAATAAAATGCGCGCGATTGTTTTTCAATCGGGCGCATTTTTTCACTATAAAAAAGGAGAAGCCGCTCAATAAAATCAACATAAAGGCATATAACAGTTTTACTGTTTACTCATAGAACCATATTTCTTTTAAGCCCTATAGTTCTTACGCCAAATATAAAATAACAATAATAAAAGTATTGACTTTTTAGTTAAAATGTAATAGAATATGATATATATTTATTGTTCAATCGTGGAAGTATGACTTTTTGAAAGTAATCGATTGCAACTTTACGGGATGATCTGAAATGCAGGATAAACAATTAAAGCCTTTTGAAAAAAAAGTATATTTATCTTCGCCGACAATGCACGGTGACGAGTTAAAATACATGACGCAGGCATTTGAAACGAATTGGATGTCTACGATCGGAGAGAATATAAACGAGGTTGAAAAAATAGCGGCAGAGAAGGCCGGTATGAAATATGCGGTCGGACTGTCGTGTTGCACGGCGGCGCTTCATTTATGCGTTAAATTCGCCGCTGAAAGATTATATGGTAAACCACAAATCAGCCATGGCGCTTTAGAAGGCAAAAGAGTGTTCTGCTCAGATATGACTTTTGATGCAACGCTTAATCCGGTTGTCTACGAAGGCGGTATTCCTGTTTTCATCGACACTGAAGAAGAAACGTGGAATATGGATCCTATTGCTCTTGAAAAAGCGTTTGAACTATATCCGGATGTAAAACTTGTCGTTTGTGCTGAACTTTACGGTTTCCCCGGTGACATTCAAAAAATCAAAGACGTTTGTGAGAAACATGGCGCTCTTTTGATTGAAGACGCCGCAGAGGCAATGGGGGCAACCTATCACGGAAAACAGTGCGGTTCCTTTGGAGACTATTCTGCAGTTAGTTATAACGGCAATAAAATCATTACCGGTTCAAGTGGTGGATGTTTATTAACAAACGACATAGAAGTTGCTAATAAAGCTCGTAAATGGTCTACGCAAGCAAGAGAAAACGCACCGTGGTATCAGCACGAAGAAGTTGGCTATAACTATCGTATGTCGAACGTTATTGCAGGCGTAATTCGCGGTCAATATCCATATCTTGAAGAGCATATTGCACAAAAGAAAGCAATTTA
>CADBUU010000119.1 GCA_902797945.1 uncultured Eubacteriales bacterium
ATATTGTTCCCGGTCTCGGAGACGCCGGAGATAGACTTTTCGGCACGAAATAACGAGCCCGCATTCATCTCGTAATTCGTCGTTGCGTTTTTATTTTAAACGAGCGTTAAAACCGCATTCCGTTTTCGGAATAATAGAAACCTTTCTTTTTTCCGAAAACGGTTTTGCGGTCTATTGAATTCATAAATGACGATAAAGGCGTTTTCACGTTTTAGAATATGCGTGGAAATTATTTGCCATTAAATATAATACATATTAAACGTTAAAAACGGTTTTGTCGGAAAAATCGTTTTTAATAAAGGGGATTTATTATGAATAATTTAAAAGTTAAAAAGGCTGTAATTCCCGTTGCCGGTTACGGAACGAGGTTTTTGCCTTTCACGAAAGCCGTGCCGAAGCCGATGCTTCCCATTTTAAATAAACCGGCTTTGCAAATTATTACCGAAGAGGTAGTAAAAAGCGGAATAGAAGAAGTGCTTTTTATCGTCGGATATAAGAGCGATATTTTGAAAAGTCATTTTCTGCCGGCAACCGAACTTGAAAAAGTTTTGAGGGAAAAGGGCAAAATGGATTTTCTCGAAGAAGTTTTATATCCCGAAAAAATGGCGGATATATCATATAAAGTTCAGGAGGTTCAGAACGGAACGGCAAGCGCTATCGCATTGGCGGAAGAGTTTGCGAACGGAGAGCCGTTCGCCGTTTTGTTCGGCGACGACGTAATGTATTCGGACGGAGTTCCCGTCATCGGACAACTTTGCGCCCTCTACGAAAAATACGGTAAGACCGTTATCGGGTGTAAAAGAGTTCCTATGGACGATATTCCCAAATATGCGGCGGTCGAATACGATAAAGTTCTCGAAACCGACGTTTATAATATGGTAAAAGTTACCGAAAAACCGAAGAGGGAAGAGGCGAAGAGCGATATGGCACCGCTCGGAAGATACGTTTGTTCTCCCGATATTTTCGAGATAATAAAAAATCTTGATAAAGGCGCGAACGGCGAATATCAGTTTACCGACGCGCTCGATATAGAGGCGAGAAAAAACGGCGCGATAGCATACGTCTTTAAGGGAACGAGATACGATATGGGCGACAGGCTCGGTTATCTCAAAGCGAATATCGAATACGGACTTCGCGATAAAGAACTCGGAGAAAAATTAAAGGAATACTTAAAAGAACTTACGGCAAAATTTTAACGGATAAAAAAGGAATCTCAATGGAAAATTTCAAACTCACCAAGGGAGCCTAT
This sequence comes from uncultured Eubacteriales bacterium, assembly GCA_902797945.1. GTDB lineage: Bacteria > Bacillota > Clostridia > Christensenellales > Borkfalkiaceae > UBA10281. The sequence goes on from CADBUU010000119.1 coordinate 1,250, forward strand.
CAATCGGTAGTAAACGCTCGCAATTTTTCCGAAAAAAACGGATTGAATTACGTCGGAACGGAAGAACTGCTTTACGGTATACTCGTGTTGCCAAACAGCAGCGCTTGTCGAATACTCGGAAGATTCGGGGTTACCAAAGCAAATTATTTTCCTTACCTTCAAAAGACGTTCAGCAATAATTACGCTCCGGGCGGAAACTACACGCCGAGAGCAAAGGGCGCAATCGAAGGGGCGGGCAGAATAGCGTATGCGGCTAAGGTAAATTTCGTTTCTACCGAGCATATCCTTTTGTCTATTTTGGAAATGCGAGACAGTCAGGCGTGTTCTATTTTAAGGAGACTAAACGTCGATTTCGACGGTATAATAGAAGAAGTTACGGAGCAGATAAATTCTCGTCCCGAAACCTTTAAGGCCGTCGACAGCGTTGAAAGGGAAGCGGATAAATTTCCCATTCTTCCCGACGATTGTCCGCTTGTAAAATTCGGTTACGACCTTACCCAAAAAGCAAGGAACGGAAATCTCGATCCCGTAATCGGCAGGGCGAAGGAAATAGAAAGGATAATACAATCTCTTTCGAGAAGAACAAAAAACAGTCCCGTTCTCGTCGGAGATCCCGGCGTCGGAAAGAGCGCTGTCGTAGAAGGGCTTGCGATAGAGATTGCTAAGGGAAGCGTTCCCGAAACCCTTAGGGATAAAATTATTTTTTCTCTCGACTTGTCGGGGCTTTTAGCCGGTTCGAGGTATAGGGGAGAGTTTGAAGAAAGATTTAAAAAAGCGATAGATTTCGTCGTTGAAAGCGGAAATATCATTCTTTTTATCGACTAAATTCATAATATTATGGGCGCCGGTTCGACGGGGGACGGCGGTATGGATATGGCGGAAATGCTGAAACCCATGCTTGCGAGAGGAGAACTCCAAACGATAGGCGCGACTACGGTAGACGAATACAGAAAATACATAGAGAGCGATCCGGCGCTTGAAAGGAGATTTCAGCCTATTACGGTTGACGCTCCGAGCGTTACGGATACAATCGAGATACTTAAAGGACTTCGCGATAAATACGAGGCGCACCATAAAGTCAGAATAACCGACGAGGCAATAATTTCAGCCGCCGTTATGTCGGACAGATATATTACTGACAGAAACCTTCCCGATAAAGCCATCGACCTTATAGACGAGGCGGCGGCAAAGGCGAGATTGCGTTTTTATAATACTCCGCAGATTTATTCTGAAAAAAAGAAAACGCAGAGAAGTCTTATAGGCGAAAGGGAATATTTAAGGAGTATGGGAGATAACGAAGGCGCCGATAAACTTACCGATGAAATTTTAAAGATAAGCGGAGAACTCGAAGAGATAGACGCTAAAATGCTCGAAGCGAGAAGTTCCGCAACGCCGTCTATCGGCGAGGATGAAATTGCGGAAATTATTTCCGAAAGGACGGATATTCCGCTGACAAAGATAACCGAAAAAGAGAGCGAAAGGCTTATGTCGCTCGAAGACGAACTTAAAGAACGAGTTATCGGGCAAGACGTTGCCGTCGCTTGCGTCGCAAGGGCGATAAAGAGAGCGAGGTCGGGCATAAAGGATCCGAACAGACCTATCGGCTCGTTTATATTCGTCGGACCTACGGGGGTAGGAAAGACGGAACTTTCCAAAGCGCTTGCCGACGTCGTATTCGGAGACGGAGACGGGCTTATAAGAATAGATATGAGCGAATATATGGATAAAGGTTCGCTGTCTAAGCTTATAGGGGCGCCGCCGGGATACGTCGGACACGACGAGGCAGGGCAACTTACCGAAAAAGTGAGAAGAAAACCTTATTCCGTGGTATTGTTCGACGAAATAGAAAAGGCAAATCCCGAAATATTCAATATTATGCTTCAAATACTCGACGAGGGCAGGTTGACCGACGCGAAAGGAAAACTTATCGACTTTAAAAACACGATAATCATATTGACTTCGAACGTCGGGGCAAAGACGGTTACGTCTCGACCTTCTTTCGGATTCGGAAAAGAAGAGAGAGAAGACGACGAGACGAGAGAGATGATTTACGAGGCGTTGAGAAGAAAATTCAGCCCGGAATTTTTGAACAGACTTGACGATATTATCGTATTTAAAAAACTTTCAAGAGAAGATTGCGGAAAAATCGCCGAGATTTTGGTTGAAAAACTGAAAAGAAGATTAAAAGAAAGCAAGGGAATAGAACTTCGGGTATTGGCGAGCGCGCTCGACAAGATAATCGATTTCGGATACGATGAAGAATACGGAGCGAGACCGCTTAGGCGAGCGATACAAAAATATTTTGAAAATATGCTTTCGGAAGAAATAATAAGCGGCAGAATAAAAGGCGGAGACGTCGTGTCGCTTTACGCCGAATACGACGAAATAAAATACGTTAGAAACTGACTATGGATATCGGAATATCGACAGCCTCGTTTTTTACGAGGGAAAACAACGAGGACGCGGTTAGAACGCTCGACTGTTTGGGTGCGAGGGTAACGGAAGTCTTTTTGGAAACTTTTCCCGAATACGAAGAGAGTTTTGCAAAACTTTTAAAAGAGAGAATGGGAAACCTAAAAGCCCATTCCGTTCACGTTTACACGATGCATTACGAGCCGGAACTTTTTTCTGATTGGGAGAGGTCGTATAGCGTCGCCGAAAACACATATAAAAAAGTGTTGGCTTCGGCGAAAATTCTCGGCGCCGATCATTATACGATGCACGGAAAAGCGAGAATAAAGAAAAAGGGCAATTACGACGATTATAAAAGCATCGGAAAAAGACTTGAAAAATTATCTGAAATTGCGAGAGGTTACGGCGTTAAATTATGCCTTGAAAACGTCGAATGGGCATATTACAATCGCGTAGGTTTTTTTAAAGAAGTAAAAAAATACGCCCCCGATTTAAAAGGCGTTCTCGACGTTAAACAGGCGAGATTATCGGGGCAAAGTTATAGGGATTATATCGGCGATATGGGCGAGGATATAGAAACCGTCCACTTGTCGGACATAGATAGCGACGGCAGAATAAGATTGCCGGGAAAAGGTTTATTTGATTTTAAAGACCTTTTTAAAAGGCTCGGCGACGCAGGCTTTAAAGGAAATATGCTTATAGAGGTATACGCCGGTGATTACGGCGAAAAAGAAGAACTCGTCGAAAGTCTTGATTATTTAAGAGAATTAAAAGAAAAAATTTTTTAAACGGGAGATATAAAAATGTCAAAAAGATACAAAAACAGAGAATGGAAAAATCAAATGGCGTTAAGGCTCGACTATAACAATATGTTATACGGCAGAGTAACGGAAGGTCAAGGGTATTCCGAAAGCAAAATCGAAGAATATAAGAAATTTGCAGTCGAATCCTATAAAAAAGTTATGGACAAAAAGGGCGAGGGCTGGCTCGGTTGGAGAGATCTTCCCTATAACCAAGAAGAAATCGTAAAGGAAATCAACGAGGTTGCGAAGTCGGTTCGTAAGCGCGCGAAAGCGTTCGTTGTGTTGGGAATAGGAGGAAGCGCGTTAGGACCTATCGCGGTATTTCAGGCTCTTTGTCACCTTCACTACAACGAACTTTCGCAAAAGCAAAGAAAAGGACCTAAATTTTACGTTGAAGATAACGTCGACCCCGAGAGAATGAGCGCTCTTTTAGATATAATCGACGTGGAAAATACCGTATTTAACGTAATAACGAAGAGCGGAGCGACTTCGGAAACGATGACGCAATATCTCGTTATTTTTGACCTTTTAAAGAAGAAACTCGGAGATAAAGCGAAGGAAAACGTCATTGCTACGACTTCATCCGCAAAGGGCAATTTGATTAAACTTGCAACACAAGAAGGGTTTAAGGCGTTTTATATTCCCGACGGAGTAGGCGGAAGATTTTCCGAACTTAGCCCGGTTGGACTTTTGCCTGCGGCCGTTCTCGGAATAGATATTGCCGAAATGCTTGCCGGCGCAGCTTATATGGATAAGGCGTGTTCGCAGAAATCTATGTATAAAAACCCCGCTCTTATAAGCGCTCTTTTGTCATATCTG
>CADBUU010000120.1 GCA_902797945.1 uncultured Eubacteriales bacterium
AATATCGTCACGAATTTGCCGTTTTGCGGTATAGGCGGTGCGACCGCTTATGCGGAGCTTATAAAGAAGTATTATAACCACCCTGCGTTTTCGTGCTATAGGTTTTTCTATCAAAGAGCGGTATATTGGACAAAGGGAAAGTGGTATTATTACGTTCGTCCCGACGTTTTAAAGGAATATATAGAGGCGGTCGTAAGGCTTTCACTCGATGACAACGTAAACTATCTCGACAAGGCGTTTTTCTGGCTCGGAAACTGCGTTGATGAACCGTGGACAGATTATCAGTTCGATTGCGTTCGCCTTGCATACTCTCGACTTCACGAAACTCTTTCAGAGTGCGCGGAAGAACTTGCCGAAACTTTAAAATCGCATAGCAATTATTGGTTTTACGTCGATACGGTAAAGAGAACTGTCGCTAATATTCCTATGACTTTAGCGGAGTCTATGCCGACGGTTTCTCACTATATAGAAGATGAAATGGATATCGGCTATATAACGCACATGAATCTTTTAGGTTTCTTTGACACGAACAGCAAACGCCAAGAGTATGAATACTATAAAAAGAATATAGACGACGGCGACGAATACGACACGAAAAAATATTGCTATACTTGCGTAAGTCCGCAGTATCCATATCCGTCAAATCACCTTGACGACGACGTGATAGGACTTCGCACGCTGTTTTGGATGACCGAACTCTACGGCATCGACGGGCATTTCAACTGGGCGGTTGCAGAGTATCTCGAAGGTACTAACGTTGACTTCCCGCGCGACCCGTATACGACCACTCAAATATTAGCGAGTGGCAAATTGCCGCAAGGCGACGGTTTTATACTTTATCCGGGATATCCGTACGGTATAAAAGGACCGGTATCGTCTATAAGAGCGGCGAATATCCGCGACGGCGTTGACGACGTGAAATATATGAAAATAATTAAGGCAATGTACGAAGAAAAAGGCGTGGGCGTAGACGATTATCTCGCGGATATATGCTCGGCGATATTTACAGGCACGAAAAACACCGCTACACCCTATAGTTACCAAGCGACGCGCGAACAAATAATAAACGACATATTGTCGCTCGGCGGAGATTTCGGCGTATATTACAACAGAACCGAGATAAAGCAAAACAACGTCAATTTGAGTTTTGCGACTAACGACGAAAACGCGGAAGTTTGGTACAAGGGCAATAAACTCACCGCTTTAAACGGAATTTACACCATAACTCAAAGTCTTGCAGAGAGCGGAACTATAAGTTATACGCTTAAAGTCGGCGGCGTGACGAAGACGATAGATAAATATATTACGGGAAGTCTTACGGTCGTGAGCGGCTTTGAAAGCAATTCGGACGCGGACAAAGTAAGCGTAAACAACGTTTCGTCGAAGACGATAACCGCAGAAAGAGCGGATATGGGTACGAAGTCATTAAAACTTGTCTTGAATAAGTCGGGCAACAACTTGCCGTATTTCAAGGTGAATTCCGCCACGATAGGCAATCTCGCCGCAATAAACGAGATATATTTGAGCGTTTATAACGCGGGCGCTGTAGATTTGACGTTCACGGTACAGACGTTTATAGGTACGAGATACGTAACGGTGGAAAGTTATACGTTAAAGGCTAATTCGTGGAATTATATAACTCTTTCCGGCGTATCGAATTGGATAAGCGTGGATAAAGTAAGCGGAATATTCTTCTTTATAGACGACGGCGACGACAATTCGTCGGCAAGAACTCTCTATATAGACAATCTCGCGTATTCGCTTAAGTAAGGAGAGAAAAGATGAAAAATAAAATAATCATTTTAATAACGGCATTTATTCTCGTCTTTTCGCTTATGTCTTGCGGCGAAGGCGGCAACAATGAGAGCAAAACGAATTCTTCGTCTGAAAGTCAATCTTCCGAGCCGACTTCCGAAAACAACGCAAGAGAAGAGATAAGCGAAATAATCGACGCTGACGTAGAAGAAGGTTATATGATAGCGGACTTCGAGTCTTATTCCGAAATAGTTACTATGAGTGCGCAACACACGCTCGGAACGCTTATTGAAAACAAAGATAAGAAATATATTAAGACGGGTGAGCAGTCGCTCGGAATAAAAATAGTCGGTCGTGAAAACGATATATGGGACTCTTGGGAAGAGCCGATGCTAAAACTTCGCACTTCGAGTCCGTATATCCAAAAGAAGGACTATTCGGAGTTCAACGAGTTCAGATTAAGCGCATATAACGATACTGAAAACGATATTTGTATGCAGTTCGTGTTTAATGACAATATGACGCAGAGAAGAGTATTTTGGTTAAAATCCGGTTGGAACGAAGTCAAGATAGACTATGACCCGCTCGTATTAAAAGAGACCCTTTCTATCGGAAAGATAGAAACGTTTACGTTTATCTTCGACAGGGGTGTTCTTCACGAAACGCAGGAAGTCGTTTATTTGGACAATTTTAGGGCGGTAAGAACTTCGCCTATGCCGAGCAAGATAAATTACGAATTCAAAAACGGGATACTCGCGGGATTTGAAAGTGAAAATTCGCTTAATTATTTAAGATCTCATACTTTTGCAAATACGAGCAGTTATCAAGTTAGTTACGGGATAACCGATATTGCCAAAACGCAAGGAGATAAAGCGCTTCGGATTTATACGAAAGGCTCGCAAATAATAAGAACGGACACTACAGATCAATGGAGGGTAAGCCTTGTCCCGCAGTTCATACTTGATACGCTCAATCTCGACGCATATAATGATAAGAATATTTGTTTAGATATTTATAATAACGGCGAAGAGACGATAACTATAACCGTATATTATTACTACGAAACGTTGCAAACGCTGGGCGATGGCAATAGTATGAACATTGCCCCAGGGCAGTGGGCGCACTTCAAAGCGAATTTTAATACTGTTCTTCAAGAACAGTCTTGGTTTGAGAGCGCAGGCATAACTTCTTGGACGGGGCTTATGCTCGGCTTTAACGTTCCGCACCCTGACAAAGGCAAGAATTACGTTGACCTTATAGTGGACAATTACAGATTTGAAGACAAAACTTAAAGGAGAAATGGCTGCCGCATGTAAACTATGCTTGCGGCAGCGTTTAACGAGGAGATGTATTTAAAGGGCATAAATTATTTCAACGGCTGGGGTAGGTATGGTGCGGTAAAGTGGCAGACCGCAGGAAAGGATTGGCGTAAAGATTATTACGGTAGAATCCCGCTTTGGGGTTGTTTTAACGGCAAGGATACTATGGAAAAAGAAATCGAAGTTGCATCGTCTTACGGCGTGGATTTCTTCAAAATGCTTTGGTATCCGACCGAACCGCCGAGAGAAAAAGGCGTGGAATACTTAAACGGCTGTTTTAAGGATTTTTTGAGTTGCCCAAATAAAGACAAATTGAAATTTTGCCTTGAATTTTCCAACCATAATCCGTTCGGTATAGCGACCGACGAACTTTGGGAAAAAGCTGTCGGAGAATGGGTTTCGTATATGAAAGAGCCGCAATATCTTCGCGTCGACGGCAAGCCCGTAATCTCTTTTTTATGGATACATTACTTTTTGGAGCAATGCGGCTATGACGAAAAACTCGCCGAAAAGCGTTTGTCGTATCTTCGCGAGACCGCGAGAAAAAAAGGCGTAGGCGAAATTTTACTCGGCGGCGGGATAATTATGGATCATATTATAAAGGAAACGACGGGTAAAATTTTGCGATTTTTTGATTTTACGACTTCGTATAATTCTTTGCCCGCAGATTTAACGAACATAGACTTAAACGAGCAAGCCAAATATCCCTATAAACTTCTTTCGGCACACGTTTCGACACGCCGCGCGGCTCTTCAAATGCAGATGGATAGACCTTACGTTCCCTATCTCGTGAGCGGTTGGGACCCGTCGCCGTGGTCGACGACGAAAAAAGGCAAATTTTTTGAATTTCCCACGAGAGAAGAGTGGCGGGAAACGCTCGAAGAACTTAAAATCTATCTCGACGAAACGCCCGAAAGCAGACTTTGCGGTGTAAAGATGTTTAGTATTTACGCTTGGAACGAATATGGCGAAGGCGGAATAATTGCGCCGACAGTCGGCGAAGGGAATATGAAACTCGAAGAATTAAAATCGGTTTTCGGAGAACAGTATGGAAAATAAACGGTTAAAAGAGTTGGGGGTTATGATAGACTGCTCGAGAAACGCGGTCATGCGTCCCGAAACCGTCGAAAAATTCGCGGATATTATTTCCGCGTTCGGCTATAATCAACTTCAACTTTACACGGAAGACACCTATGAAATAAACGGCGAACCCGCGTTCGGCTATATGCGTGGAAGATACACGGCAAGCGAGATAAAACGCATGGACAAGGCATTAAAAGAAAAGGGCGTAGAACTTGTGCCTTGTATACAGACACTCGCGCATTTAAAAACAATTTTCCGTCACGGAGAATACGGTGCGTTAAACGATATCGACGATTGTCTGGATATCGGCGAAGAAAAGACTTACGAACTTATCGAGAAGATGATAAAAACGACTTCCGAAAACTTTTCTTCCCGCAAAATAAATCTCGGTATGGACGAAGCAATGCGTTTGGGCTTCGGCAAATACTATCTCAAACACGGCTATAAACCGAAGTGCGAACTTTTGGCGTATCACGTAAACAGGGTATACGAAATAGCGAAAAAATACGGCTATGAAGAGATAAAAGTTTTTCACGATCAATTTGCCTGGAGTGCGTTTGGCGACGATTTTTATTATAAACCACAAAGCAAAAACGAAGAATTTTGCAGAGCAATCCCGAAAGACATTGAAATAGTTTACTGGGATTACGGAGTTTGGGAATATCCTGACAGATATAATTTCCACATTAAAAAGTATAGTGAAATAAACGGCAATTTGTCATTTGCGGGCGGAGCATATCGTTGGTCGGGCTTTTTCACGGCGAACGGCTATTCGATAGACGAAGCGAAGAAAAATATTGCCGCGTGTAAGGCAAACGACATAGATAAATATTTAGTTACGCTTTGGGGCGACGGCGGCGGCGAG
>CADBUU010000121.1 GCA_902797945.1 uncultured Eubacteriales bacterium
AGACGATTATATCGGGTTACTAAAATTTTGATATCGAAAAAAACGGCTTTAACGCCGTTTTTTTATAAGAGGTTATATGGAAAATTTTACTTTTGGTAATTTAAAATACGCTCGTCCCGATACTGAAGAGCTGAAAAATAAAATTATCGGACTTACTGATTTGCTGAAAAAAGCCGAAACTTTTGAAGAGGCAAAAAATATTTTTCTTGAATTTCAAAATATTTCCGATGAATTTCGCGACGCTTCAACTATTGCTTCCATTCGCCATACTATAGATACGAGCGATAAATTTTACGATGAAGAAAACGAGTTTTTTTCGGAAATATATCCTACGCTTACTCCTTTTTTTATTTCTTTTTCGGAAGCGCTTTGCGACGGCAAATTTAAAAATGATTTTGAAAGAGAATACGGCAAGACTTTATTTGTCGGAATAGAACTTCAAAGGAAATCTTTCTGTGAAAAAAACGTGCCTCTGATGCAAAGGGAAGCTAAACTTTGTAACGAATACGAAAAAATAATTGCTTCCGCAAAAATACTTTTTGATGGTAAAACTCTAAATTTATATGGCATTATGAAGTATTTTGAAGACGAAGAAAGGGAAGTCAGGAAAAAGGCTTATAAGGCATATTCCGACTTTTACGCTTCGAATGAAGAAAGATTTGAACAAATCTGGGCTGAACTTATCGACGTCAGAAACGAAATGGGTAGAAACCTTGGATTTGAAAACTTTATTCCTCTCGGTTATATGTTGCAAGGTAGGACAGATTATAATGCCGACGACGTTGCCTCTTTCCGTGAGCAAGTAAAAGAGGACCTTGTTCCTTTCTGCGAAAAGTTATATAAAAAGCAAGCGGAAAGAATTTGCGTTGACAAAATAAAAGCATACGACGAAAAATACGTTTTTAACGACGGAAATGCCGTTCCAATAGGCGACGATGATTATCTGGTCGACAAAGCTCGTAAAATGTATCGGGAATTAAGCGTTGAAACGGGTGAGTTTATTGATTTTATGATAGATCACGAACTTATGGATTTGAAAAATAAACCCAATAAAGCTTCAACGGGATATATGACTTCAATCAATAAACTTAAAGCGCCTTTCGTGTTTTCTTGTTTTAACGGAACAACCGGCGACGTGGACGTCTTAACTCACGAACTCGGTCATGCTTTTGCCGGATATATGGCAATGCGTAATCAACCTATTTCCGATTATTATTCAGAGTCTACCGATATCGCTGAAATACATTCGATGAGTATGGAACAATTTGCTTATCCTTATGCTGAATATTTTTTTGGGGAAAAAGGAGCCGATAAGTATAGATTTTCTCATCTTCAAGACGCATTGACTTTCGTTCCGTTCGGCGTTGCGGTCGATGAGTTTCAACATATAGCATATTCTCGCCCCGAACTTTCGCCAAAAGAAAGGACTTATGTTTGGAGAGATCTTGAAAAAAAATATATGCCATGGAGAGACTACGGTGACGATAATGAGTTTTTCTCTCGTGGCGGATATTGGTATCATAAAATCCATATAATACTTTATCCTTTTTATTATATAAATTATACGCTTACGACAATCGGAGCAATGGAATTTAAAAAGAAAATGAGCGAGAATAAAGTTTCCGCATGGAAAGATTATCTTAATCTTTGTAAAGTCGGAGGAAGTAAGACGTATAAAGATACATTAAAATTTGCAAATTTATCTATTCCTTTTGATAAAGGAACTGTTAAAAACGCTTGTTCTTACGCTATGGATATACTTGATAAAAGTATCGATAATTTTTAAAAACGAATTATTTCGGTAAGTCTTCAACGGCACAGAAAAAGACGAAATATCTAAAAGATATTTCGTCTAAAATGGTGCCGGTGATCGGGGTCGTAAGGAGCGATAGCGACGGAATAGAGATTGTTACGGCAACGCCGTCAATCTCGTCACGTTATTTCAGTAGCCCGTCAACGGCACAGAAAAAGACGAAATATCTAAAAGATATTTCGTCCAAAATGGTGCCGGTGATCGGGGTCGAACCGATACGGTATCACTACCACAGGATTTTGAG
>CADBUU010000122.1 GCA_902797945.1 uncultured Eubacteriales bacterium
CGTGATAGATAATAAGTTCATTGTTGTTCATAGTTATAATATCTCCTTGCGTGTAAATATTATAACATTACAATGTCCTTTTGTCAATATTAAAAACGCAATAAAATGTTATGTTTTGTAAGTTGAGCAAAGATGAATAAAAAAAGCGGCTGTTATGAGCCATAACAGCCGCTAAGTGCTTGATATATTAAAGACAAAAGATTGCGTAAAGCGGAATAGATTTGATGCCGTTTTCAAAGCCGAAGTTTTTGGTGGAAAGTCTTATGGAATAGTCCGGAGAGTATTTTTCAACGAATATTTTCAGACTTTTCGACCTGACGTTATCCGCAGATTTGACTTCAAGCGGAACTATACCGTCACCTAAACGGAGAACAAAATCGACTTCGGCTTTACCGTTGGATTCCCAATAATTCAATTTTTTACCGATGGCGACGAGTTGTTCTGCAACGTAGTTCTCCGCAAGCAAGCCTCTTGCCCTGTCTGACATAGTGCTGTTTACAAGGATATCTTGCGGCAGAGTGCCGGATTTAAGGCAGAGTAAACCAACGTCGGAATAGTAGATTTTGAAACTGTCGAGTTGTTCGTAAAGAGAGAGCGGGATCTTAGCTTCGGTTATTTTGACGTTTTCAAGCACTACGCTTGCGGTTTTTAACCATTGAAGCGATAATTCGTAGTCCTTTGCGCGAGCATTGCTCTTAATTACTGCATATTGGAATTTAGTGTTTTCTTTTGCGAGTTGAGCAGGGAGAGTATTGAAGACGGCAATGCTTCTTACCGTTTCGTTCGGAGTTGCATACTTTGCCATATCTGCTATATACGCTTCCGAAATATCCGCTTGAACGGCGCGAACGGCGTCAAAGTTTCCCGTTTCAAGATAAGTTTTGATCGCCGCAGGATAGCCGCCGATCACAAGATATTTTCTGTAAAGTTCTATAGCGAGATTGTGATAAACATCGGAAAGCGGAGAAAAAGCGAAATAAGCCTCACGGATTTTTCCAATCAGAGCGTCATTGCCGGTTGCAAGCAAAAATTCCTCAAAAGATAGCGGATACATCGTTTTTATTTCAACTTTTCCGACGGGGAAAGAGAAATTTCCTCTGTTGATTGCAAGACCGAGCAGACTACCCGCCGCAACAATATGATATTCGGGTGCCTCTTCACAAAAATATTTCAGTGATGTAATCGCTTGTTCGCAAGCCTGTATTTCGTCAAAGATAATAAGAGTTTTATCCGGCAAGATAGTTTGCCTTGAATATGCCGAAAGTTCTTCTATAATACGTTTCGGATTTAAGTCCGGTGCAAAGATTTTATGAAGCGTCGCAGTGTTGCCTTCGAAGTGCAGATAAACGACGTTATCGTAATATTTTTTGCCGAACTCTTCCAAAAGCATGTAGGTCTTTCCTACTTGTCTTGCACCTTTGAGTAAAAGAGGTTTACGCGACGCGGAGTTCTTCCATTCAATGAGTTGGTTTAAAATCAATCTTTTCATTATCGGGGCTCCTTTGCTTTGTATGACAGTATTATATATCTAAAAAGCGAAAAAGTCAAGAGTTTTGCAAAATTAAGTTCTAAAAAGTGAAAGAACAATACACAAATAAGAACATAAAAAGCGAATAAATGTCGAGATATATAGTAATTAAACTCAAATCTCAATCAGATAACAGTTATCAATGAAAAACTTTGGAGTTCGATGGTATAGAAAAGGCAAAGATAGAAAAAGGCGGCTGTAACGAAAAGCCGTCACAGCGTTAAAATAAATGCACCGTTAAAAAAATAAAAAAGTTTAGTCGAGTGCTCACCCATTGAGCAATCGACAATAGTAAAATATTATACAATCCGATAAAGGGGGTGATGCTTATGATTTAATAAAAAGACGTGCCGACGGTCTTGAAACGACGGAAAAAGAAATATAAGGAGAGAATGATTATGGAGCAAACGAAGCATAAACAGTTTCAGTTCTACGACTTTTACGCCGAAATATTAAACGGCTTAAACGACGAAGAGGCTGGACGAATAGCAAGGCTAATATGCGAGTATATGTTTACGGATAGCATTGTGCCTGACGTTAAAGACGATAAAGAGCGGTTTTATTGGGGAAACATCGTGGACGTATTACAGGAAAGTAAAGAGAACGAATCAAGCGGCAAACAATCAACGGGACTAAATCGAAAGATGAAACACTTTACCTTTCAGGATAACTTTTACGACGCAATTAAACTGCTCGATGATAAACAAAGCGGACAGTATATAAAGGCAATATACGGATATATGTTTGACAACAAAACCCCAACGCTGAAACCGCCGTTAGACGCTTTCTTTACTCTCGCAAAGCGCAAGTTGGACTTGTCTAAAACCCGCAAGAGAATC
>CADBUU010000123.1 GCA_902797945.1 uncultured Eubacteriales bacterium
CTCGTTTATCTGCGATTCGATTTCTTTCTTTTGACTTTCCAACTCGTCAAGCCGTTGTTTCGTCGTGTCTGAATAAACGCCGTTTTCGATCGCATCAACAATGTTTTTTAATTTGCGTTTTATTTCGTCGAGTTGACTTTGTAAAGACTTTAATGCAAAACTTTCTTCCGATTGCATTTCGTAAATTCTTTCCGCAAGCTCGTCTAATAAACTATCGTCTTTCAAAATCTCCAAAATGCAGTCTATAACTTGATTTTCGAGCCAATCTTTTCGTACGGTTTTCTTATCGCACTCTTTGTTTCTCGAACGGTTACACCTGTAATAGCGGTATTGCGTTTTCGTTCTGCTTGTCCCGATTTCGCCCGTCATCAACGCACCACACTTTCCGCAAAAAAGTTTAGTCGTGAGCAGATAATCGTCTTCCGATCTGTGCATTGCCGGTGCGCGCTTGTTGTTTTTCATTCTCGCTTGAACTTTATCAAATGTTTCTAAGTCGATTATCGCGGGAATACCGTCGGGGATTATAACGTCTCCGAATTTATATTCGCCGATATATTTTCTGTTCGTTAAAATGCGGAAAACCGTGTTATATGTAAAAGGATAGTCGCGGTTAGTGATACCGCGGGAATTCATTATTTCTTTGATTTCTTTCGCGCTTTTGCCGTCAACGTAAAGAGTAAAAATTTCTTTAACGATAGGGGCTAACTTTTCGTCTATTTGATAATGGTCGCTATCGTCAACGTAATATCCGAACGGCGCGCGAACGCCGTTCGTTTTCGCTTTTAAAGCGTTGTCCGTCATACCGCGCTTGACTTTTTCGGCAAGCTCGACGGAATAATACTCGGCATAGCCTTCAAGCATAGATTCAAGAAGAATACCGATAGAGCCTTCCGCTATCACTTCTGTGGCTGAAATTACCTTAACGCCGTTCTTTTTGAGAATGTGTTTATAACGGGCGGAGTCGTAGCGATTACGGGCGAACCTGTCGAGTTTCCAAACAATGATAGTGTCAAAAACACCTTTCGCACTGTCTTTTATCATACGTTGAAATTCGGGACGGTGGTCGGTTTTAGCCGAATATGCGCGGTCGATATAGTTTCCGATAATTTCTATATGGTTAAATTCTGCGTAAGCGTTACACTCGCGCAGTTGCCCGTCGATAGATTCTTCACGTTGATTATCCGAACTATATCTTGCGTAAATTACGGCTTTCATTTGATTTCTCCAAATTATTGTATTTTTTCGAGGAAATTTTTTATTTCCATTGGAACTAAATCAATGCTTACTTTATCTAAAATCATTTTATAACTAATAGAAGTTTTATAATTATCTTGATAATATTTAGCAATTATTGATAAGAATTCTTTACCACCAACAAGGTCTATTTTATCTTTCATGGTTTTCCAGTGCAAATTTAAATAATCTCTCGCGTGTTGATTACAGGTTATATTATCCCATTGTTTTCCTTCATCTAATTCTTTACAATCTATCCTGTATTGTCCAGAATATAAATCAAATACATTATCTTTTTGAGATTCAAGTAATTTATCAAATATCAACAAAAATTCTTCGTATGAAATATTATAATTATTAGGAATAAGCCCGAATAAAATTTCTGGAATAATTAAATAATTCTCTATTTCCTTTTTATCCCATATGTGTAGTTCTAAATGCTCTTCTAATGCTTCATTTTTTATTTTATCTATGATTAATTTGTCTCTATAATCTCTGTCCGCTAACGCAAAACATTTAATTTGATTACTTGTCTCGCTATAGAAAAGATTTGACGTCCCATATATTCTAGGAATTTTACTAAAGCCTCCAAAAGAAATAGTAGGGATGTCTAATTGCCTCCCAAACAAGATTTCATTAAACCGATTTAAAAAATATAGATCTTTTCCTTCGACAAATAAACATTTTCTTTTACGGCCTAAATTTAAAAGAGCTAGGTTTTGTACTCCGCCTATATCGTCTATTATGGCTTGCGCAGATTTATAATCAGCTGCATAGTGCATAGTTTTATCTTTTTTATTAATTTCAAGAATAGTATCTGGTTCAACTCTTGAAATAATTTCAATAGAATGAGTGGCAATTATGATTTGTGGAAATTTTGATTTCACTAGTTCAAGAATTTTTCTTTGCATATCCGAATGCATGTAAACATCGGGCTCATCTAAAATTATTAAATCATAATTTTTTGACCTTGATAAAAACCAAATAATTTGTAGCCACATTTGTAATCCATTACCCATTTTACCAATCTCAGCAGTAAACCCATTATCTTGGACATAGAGTTCTATATATTCGGATTGTGGGTAATGATATTCTAAAGGATTAATTCGTAAACCATTCCATGATTCTTATGCATTTTTTTTAAATTCTTGGAACAGCTCATCTTTCCATAAGAACATTTCATTTCTAAAATGTAAAGAGGAAAGATAAGTATCTCTATCTCCTGAAACAGTTTCCTTGCTTAATATTTTTTCATTTTCCCGAATCGGCCCAATTTGAGGCAATATTCCGATTTTATCTATACGAAGACTTTCTGCTTGCTGTTTTGTCTTTACTAAACTACCACTTGAGCTATATATTACAGCAAAAGCGCAATTATTATTTAAGTATACTTCTATTTTTGAGTTGTTTGTAAAAAAAGCAGTGATTTTAGCATATTTACTACTATTATAGTTGTAAATGATTATATCAAGATTTATTTTTAGCTTTTGAGTATCCATATAAAAGCCTTTAACTATTGCTGGCAAATCAAATGAGCTAGGAGCATATTGATAAACTCTTTTTGTTGCTCCTTGCGCAGCCTTTGAAATTAATCTTAAACTTTCGATTAAGCAAGATTTTCCCGCGTTGTTTTCACCAACCAATATAGTTAACTTTTTGAAGGAAATTGTTGCTTTTTTATAGCACTTAAAATTTTCCAACATTATTTTCTTTAAGAGCAGATTAGACATTTTATCCTCAGTTTTGTTTATAATTGTTCAACAATTTCTTTTTGATACCAATCTCTTGAATTTAGTTTTGAATCATAAGCCTTATTAAATAGAGCGTATAATTGTGCGTAAGTTAATTGTTTTTCGATTATTGTTTTAATCTCATTTGTTTCAAATGGAATTATTTTCATCCCATCAATATTTTTACTGCCATCAATCGAATAGTAAGGTATGGTTTTTCTCGCTCTAAAATCAGCAACGACTTGTATGTGCAAAAAAGTGGTAGCAAAAACGCAATAAGCTTCTTCGGAATGATTAAGTAAATATTCGCCTAAATGTCTTGATACAGGCTCCATTTCAGCACGACGTTGATTTGCATTATTCGTTAAAGTCGCTTCAATCAATAAAGTGTGCGCTGGGTAACTTTCCGTTGCTTCGTATTTATATGTAATATCTTCGTGACCGCCTGTAGCGTGCGTTATCGGCAACAAATCGGCATCCAAAGATAGATTCATATAATCAAGCACCTTGCCTTGCCGACCAGAAATTTTATACCATGTAATTGCAAGTATATATTCAAAGATTGTTGGAATGTCTGCGTTGTTAGTAACAATCGAATGTATTTCGTCGTCATCGCGATTTTCAAATTTTGTCATTAAGTCTATTAGCACGTCATCAGAGAATCGAGAATCAACCATTGCGTTAAATCTTTCATAGCGTTCTTGTTCCACATAATTCTGAATGTCAAACAGGTTGCGGACTTGAACACTATATAATTCTTCCGCCTTATTGAATATTTGCGTTTGCGTTATATTGAAAATCTCTCCGATTTCTCCAAGAGAACAGTCTGCGTTCAAATTAGATGATTGCGTAAAAGCTGTTTCTAATAATAAATCCTTAATAACAACGAAAAAACAATTCGGAACAATATCAAGTTTTACCGTATTATCTTGGAACAAAATCGTGTCCGTAGTTTTAAAATACCGTCTATTTAAGTCAAAATAATCGTCAAGTAAACTTTTTGCTTTAAATAAATGTAAAAGTTTGAAAAACTCTTCGCGGAAAGCCATTTCGTCAGCAGTATTAAATAGATTTACATTATTAACTGTGTTGGCGCCATCTCGCATAACAACAGAAGTTAAGGAAGTATTAAATAAATATTGTTTCCAATAAGTACTTGCTTTACCAGAAATTTTATTTACTGCTGTAAAAAGTTGTTTAGCAATATCATCATCTTGAGTATTTTTGAAAGACCATAAGAGATTGTAAACATTCAAATAAGGAACATCATAAGTCCTACTCTTACGATTCATGCCAATTTCTTTAATAACATTTTCGTCAATAGCTTCTGAACTTAAGAAAATCTCTTTTGCTTCACGATAATTAGGCATATCGGACAAAACAGCCATAATTGCGTCGTTTATATTTTCTGCACCTGCGCGAATCTGCCGGATATTTGTTATTATCTGCGCCGTTTTTTCTTGACTTGTTGCAAGTGGTAATAAATATGTAAATTCATCCTTGCTTAATTCACCAAATTCGGCGAGCAAATATGTTAAAACTATAAAAGGTCTAACATAGTCATTTTCAAAGGGTATTGCCGTTTTTAGTAATTGCTTAAAATAAATGAAACTATCCGATGGGATTTGAAGAATATTATTTCTTTCAAAATTCCCGCTTTCTGCTATGGATAGAAGTGCTTGTCCTGCCGCGGTAAGACGTCTTTCATTATCTATAAGACCTATATCGACCAAGCCAGAAGTTTTTTCTCTTGCGTCCTTATCTTTGCGTGGCGCGTTTTTATCTTCGATAAAACCTTTTCCCTTAATAAAATTATAGTATTGCGTTTGAAGTGAATTATTTGCACTCCAACGCTCATTTCTATAAGCAGGCATTTGCCAAAACTCATTGAGAAGGTTTAACTGCTCCTCAATTTTCCTATTAAATTCAACCATACGGAAACTTGTAGTTCCGAGCGACCAACAATAGCTTTTGTAAGCAGGCATAGTGTTCTCCTTTGTTACTTTTTTTCCACTTCTTCCCAAGTCTTATTTTTCATTGCATCTGCTATTTTTTCAACGGAACTTTTGGGAGGCAAACCAAATTGTTGTAAATAAAATTTCTTTTTACCATATAACGCCATTGAGCTATTTTTGTAGAAATTCTCTACCGGAATAAACTTTTCTACAAGGAAATAGCAATGAGGTGTATGCGTATTATCGTATAACTTTTTCTGGTTTTGCATGGCTTTATTAATTCTTGTTTTATCTTGATAAGTTACTTCGTATTTATTAGGTATCAACCCCTCATATTCACGCACTCCTGATTCGTTTTCATAAGCTCTTATTACTTTTTTTACTTCGCCTATATACTGCACTTTTTTGTTGCTATATAATCCTATATATCTAAACCCTTCATATTTGTGTTCAGCATTGTCGTAATAAAGAAAAATATCGGGGTTAATATTACAATTCATCGTGGATCCAGCAAGGCGTATCATAATTGTACTATCAGAATAATCAATTAGACCTTCCTCGTTACAATAATCCTCATATTCTTCCAGGATTTCTAGCATTTCAGAGTCGTGATAAAGATCGCACACTTCTTTAATGTCATTATATAAATCTATATAAGTCAAACTTATTAGTTTGATGTCTTCCTCTTTTACTAAATCAAAAATTCTATTATCGTTTTCACTAAATTTTGGAGCTAAAGCAATCATTATACGTGTTTTAATATTGTCATGTATTAAACTTTCAATATGATTACGCATTTGATTTTCTGTAAACTGATTATACTTTTCCTTCGCTTCAACAATAATTTTGAAACCATTTTGTTTAATACAAAAGTCGGGGACACTTTTTATAGCTTTGGTTTGAGTTAAAAAATTAGGCAAAAAAGTGTCTTCTTCCACATCTATCCATTTAGAAATAACTCTATAAAAAAGTTTTGGGCTATAATAATACAAACGTTTTAACAGTAGAAGCGCATTGCTTGAATGTGCATTTTCTTTTGAATGATATCTTTGAAAATAATATACCTCACTCATTAGCATTTTCCCCTTAATAATTTACAATTAAAACTTCTTCCGCTTTGGAAGTTCTGTCTTTCGTTTGATAATTTGAATTTGAATAATCGTAATCCAAGTAAATAACCCTATATTTACCGATATTTCTGTTAATCCAATCAATCAGCAATTTATTTTCCTTCCCTTTTGAATGTAAAACGTTTGAAAGGGCAAATCTTATTCCTCTTTCATTTAGCTTATCAAGATATAACAATAATTCTTTTTCAAGTGTTTCGTTCCATCCATCTTGTTCGTTATATGTGGCGCAAGTAATTAAATAAGGAGGATCGGCATAAACAAACGTCTTATCGTTCCAATTATCGTTAGGCAAGTTTCTGAAATCGTAGCTTTCAAAAGAATAATCACCGCTTTTAATTCTATCAATAAATAGGGAAAGTTTTTCTCTCATTTTTTTATTGAAATCGCGCTTTCCGGCAGGCAAATTAAACTCGCCTTTTGAATTAAATCTTATTTGATTGTTAAATGCGTAAACAATCAAAACATAAAGCATTACATAGTAATAGTAATCTTGATTTGTGTGGTGGTTAAAGTCATCACGCAAACGCATAAATCCTTCTGAATTGTATTTTGATAACCCGTCGGAACTATTGCAATTATAATATTCATATCCAAAAGAGTCAGAATCAGACAAATTGTACTTTTTTATGATTGCATCAATCATCTCAAAAGTAGAATCTTTATCCATATTTTTGAAAGTCCCGAACATATAACGCAATAAAGCGTTGTTATCGTTAAAAACTACTTTATTACAGGGAACGTTTATGCCGACGTTTCCGCCACCGCAAAACAAGTCAATAAATAAATCTACGTCTTTTGGAAAATGGGGAAGTAGTTGCGGTAAAAGTTTAAATTTACCACCCGTATAATTAAGCGGAGATTGAATTATTTCTTTACGTTTATCATAATCGTAGCATTCACAAAGGAATAACCTTTCTTCGTTTCCCGTAATATTTGACTTACCCGCGCTAAATGCTTTGTATTCTTCTGAAAACACTTTTACGCGCCCCTTGCGAGATAAAATACGCATAATATCGTCGTCGCTTATTTTTGCATTAGAGCGTTCGTTTCCTTTCTCTGCCATATTGTTATACGAAAGAAGAATATATTTTGCCTTAATGTGAACAATCAAATCTTCAAAAGCTTTCGTCGCGTTTGATGTGCAATAATCACTTTTTAAGTTTGAGCGATCCATTTTTAGCGCAACGCCTTTTACTTCGGGTTTGTTCCATTTTGCGACGTTTTCAAGCAAGTGATAAGCATCGCAATATTGTCGCGAATTATATGGTGGATCGATATATACTAAATCAGCCTCAATTCTATTGACAAGATTGTTGGCATCTTCGTTATAGCATTGATTATTTTCATTGTTTGCATTGCTTGCGAGCGGAACAGTAAGCTCAAGGTGCTTTTCAAATTCAGCCCCTTTAATATAAGCGTCGTAATGTCCGCAGGTGTTTGCTATTTTGTCCATAGCGTACAACAATGAAGTTATTAAAATTGCCCGTTCACGAGCATTAATGCTGTTTTCTTTATATTTCTGTTCTATATCTTCTCGAACATAGCCGATTTTCAGACAATCTTCACGCGAAAAAAACGTGTCTGAAAAATTAATCGACATATAATTGTCTTGCGTAGGACAAACTACATTGTAATAACAGATTAGATTTTGGATTTTTTTCTCATCGTATTTTTCGGATCCAAACCAAGCGATATGGCAAATATAATTAAAATATAATAAATCGTTCGTGATTAACTTCTTGTCAATAAATGCAGATGCCACAGAGCCCGTTCCTGCAAAAATATCAGCAACAGTATTAACTCCTACGCATTCCCTTTTTACAGTCGAGGTTATAAAATCAAGCAATTTATATTTATTGCCCAAATATCTGCGATTGTTAATTTTGGTAGTCTTATATTTGGGCTCTTCTGCATTTTCCGTTA
>CADBUU010000124.1 GCA_902797945.1 uncultured Eubacteriales bacterium
TCCTAAAACGTTTGTCAGGGGGATTCTGTATGCGGCGCCTAAAATTTTGGTTATAAGTCCGCCTATCGAAATTATAGCCGCGCCTCCTAAAAATGAAGAGAATATGCGAGTTATAAGGCTTTTTTGCTTGCTTAAAGTCATTTTGCGTATATTTTAGGGACAAAAAATCCGAACTCCTTAATATTTTTGCCGAATACGGAAAAACTTAGTATTTTTGTAAAATTCTGAATAAAATCCGTTTTTCGCCAAAAATAGTTTTGCCTGCCGTCAATTAAATATGTAACGGCAGGCAATATTTTAAAAAATTTCTCTTATCTTTCGTCGATAACGTAAGTCGTAACGAGTTTTTGAACTGTTTTTTTGATATCGGCGCTTTCTTCCTTTGCCTCTTTTTTCAATTCTTCGAGGGTAGAGGAGAGAAGTTCTTCGTCGATTTCGAGAGGCTTTGCAACTGAAATCAAGCCGTTTTCGGTGCTTTCAAGTCCCTCTTCGTCCATAAGTCTTTCTTCGTATAATTTTTCGCCCGGTCTTAATCCCGTGCAAATTATATCTATATCTACGTTAGGTTCGTATCCGGAAAGTTTTATGAGTTTTTCGGCAAGGTCGTATATTTTTACGGGTTCCCCCATATCGAGGACGTAAATCTGTCCGCTTTTTGCAAACGCGCCCGCTTGCAAAACGAGAGAAACCGCTTCGGGTATAGTCATAAAATACCTTATTATATCTTTATGCGTTACCGTAACGGGACCGCCTTGCTCTATTTGTTTTTTAAATAGAGGAATAACCGAGCCGTTAGAACCCAAAACGTTTCCGAAGCGAACGGCAACGAATTTTGTGTTCTTACTTTTTCTGCCGATCGTTTGAATTATCATTTCGCAAATTCGTTTGCTTGCGCCCATGATATTCGTCGGGTTGACAGCCTTGTCCGTAGAGATGAGGACAAACGTTTCGACTGCGTATTTGTCCGCCGTTTTAGCGACGTTTAAAGTGCCGAAAACATTGTTTTTTATCGCTTCGTTGGGACTGTCTTCCATTAAGGGAACGTGTTTATGCGCCGCTGCGTGGAATACGATATTCGGACGATAAGTAGAGAATAAAAAGTCGATTTTACTTTCGTCGCGAACGCTTGCGATAAGGACCTTTAAGTCGAGCGAAGGGTAGGTAGTCCTCAATTCCTGTTGTATATCGTATGCGTTGTTTTCATAAATATCTACGATAATGAGTTCTTTTGGATTGTGCGACGCCACCTGTCTGCACAGTTCGCTTCCGATCGAGCCGCCACCTCCCGTTATAAGGACGATTTTGTTCTCTATATAACCCATTATCTGATTTAAGTCGACTTGAACTTGCGGTCTGCCGAGCAGATCCTGAATTTCGACGTTTTTAAAAGTCGAGAGCGTAATATTGCCTTTTAATATGTCGATTGTCGCCGGAATTCTCTTGACGGGAAGATCCGTTTCGCCCGCTCTTTTTAGAAGCGCCGCCATTTTGTCGGGCGAGATTTTCGCTATTGCAACGAAGATTTCGTCGATTTCAAACTGTTCGGCGTATTTTTTTATTTCAAACGTATTTCCGACTACTTTTACACCGTTGAAAATAGTTCCGATTTTTGCTTGGTCGTCGTCGAGAACGCAAACGGGAACGAATCCCACGCTTTTGTTCCTTCGAAGTTCTTTTATCGTAGTTTCGCCGACGTCGCCGGCGCCGATTATCATAACTCTTTTTTTATCGTCGTTATCCGGGGAGAGATAAAACGAGAAAAGTTTAATAAATCGTTTGTAAAATCTCGAAACAAAAACAATGTAAAAGAGAACGGAAATAAAGACAGCGATCGTTGCCGAAGAAATATAGGCGAAAGAAAAAATCTTTTTAAGAAGAAAATCTATCGCCGCAACCACTGCGAGTCCTATGGTTATTTTAACGCCCTCGATAATTCCGACGTTTGCAAAAGCGACCGAATAAAGCCTTAAAATGAAAAAAGCGATAATAACGAGAAAACAATTTATTCCGAAGAATAAAAAGAACTCTGAAGAGAAGGGGTTTTCCGATTGCGTCACTGCAACCGCTAAGGTAAGCGCAAGCACAACAGCCAAAATATCCGCTAAAATTATCAATGAGGTTTTAAAAATTTTGCTGTTCATATATCAATCCTATATTAAATATAATAATATTATAATATAATTCTATATTTAAGTCAAGCAAAAGGTAAAAAATGCGTAGAATTTATAAAAAAAGACCGCTTACTTGAGCGGTCTCTTAATTTTACGCTTTGAGCGCGTTTATTTTCTTTGCAAGTCCCGATTTTTTGTTTGCCGCGGTATTTTTGTGATAAATACCTTTCGTTACAGCCGAGTCGATGACCGACGCGGTTTCGGGGTAGAGTTTAAGGGCTTCTTCATAGTTACCGGTTGCGATAACTTCGTTGAGTTTTCTGATTGCGGTTTTAACTTCGGATTTGTTGTTCTTGTTTACCGCATTTTTCTTTTCGATGACCAAAACGCGTTTTTTAGCGGATTTAATGTTAGGCACTTTATTTTCTCCTTTTTGTTAACCAATTGATTTACAATTATTTTATCACAAAAAAATTTTCTTGGCAAGAATATTTAATCAATTTTAGTAAATAATATTTAATATTTTTAGGTAAAACGATTTTGGGGAGATAAAAATGGCTTTAAGATGCGATCTTGCCGTCGATATGGCGGAGGGTTTAGACGATAAACGAGGTTTTTTATGTAACGTTATATACGGGAAATACAATATAAAGAGAGAAGACGTAACGGTTACGCCGGCAAATTCCGAGTCGAAAAGCGGAGTTGCGAGGGGCAGATACGTTACCGTCATCAGAGGAAATGCGGAAAAGAGGAGCGAGGATGAAAAGAAATACTTTATTAAAGTCCTTGCGAAGGCTATATCCGACGTATTATCGTCAAGCGTTTTTAAAAAGCCTTTTAGCGTTCTCGTAATAGGTCTCGGTAACGGCTATATGACTGCCGACGCTTTGGGTAAAAGGGTTTGCGAAAAAATAATATGCACGAGAAGTTTTGTAAAAGACTGCGATTCGTTGATTTCGGTTTGTTCTTTTGCGGCAAGCGTTGCCGGGATAACGGGTATAGATAGTTTTGAAGTCGTTTGCGGACTTAAAGAACAAGTAAACCCTGACGTGGTGATTTGCGTAGATTCGCTTAGCGCTTTCAGAACGGACAGGATAGGCAGAGCTTTTCAGATAAGTAATGCCGGCATAAGGGCGGGAGGCGGAAGCGGTAAGCCTTCTAAACGTAAAATTGACGAGGAGACGCTCGGAGTTCCCGTTTTGTCGGTCGGGGTGCCGTTCGTCGTGTCGGCAAGAAAAATGTTACAGGACGTTTACGGCGAAGAATTGAATTACGATCCGATTTTCCCCGAGGAAGATATGTTCGTAACGCCGAGAGACGTCGACGGGATACTTAACGAATGCGTCGACGTTATATCGGCGGCGCTAAATTATGCTTTAAATCCTCAGATGGGTTTTGAACAAACGCTGTCGATGATGCCGTAATAAAAAGTCGGTCGTAGCATATAATATATTGTTATGGATAACAGATGTATTGCGGTATACGACAGCGGGGCGGGCGGACTCGACGTCGTAAAAAGATTAAGTAAAGAATTTCCGTCCGAAAACGTTTATTTTTTCACGGATAGAGAAAACTTGCCATACGGAAACAAGACTCCCGATGAGTTATACGAAATAGCGAGTAAAAATTTATATTCGATTATGACTTTTTGTCCTAAGTTTATAGTGTTTGCTTGTAATACGTTGTCAACTTCCGTCTTAAACAGATTTTCGAATTACACTGTGCCCGTTTACGGAATTTTACCTTTTATTCCCGAAAATAAAAAAACTCTTCTAATTTGCACGCCTGCAACGGCTGAAAGCGAATACGTCGACAATTTAAAGAAAAAACATTCGCAACTCGAAGTCTACGGTGCAAAGGGGCTTGCCGAACAAACGGAAGAGTGGATAAGAGGAGGGGAAAAGCCGAATTTGTCCGAATTTTATAAAATGGCGGAAAGGGAATACGAGGCGGTTTCGCTTGGTTGCACGCATTATTCTCATCTGAAAAATGAATTCGGAGAAATATTCGCTTCATCTCGGATAGTGGACGGAACGGATAGGTTGTTTAACGAAATTAAGGGAGCGTTGACCACTTATCCACATTTCCCCCAAAAGGGATGTGTATATCTCAAAGACGAAGGTTATAAAAGTTGGATTTCTTCGTTAAATTAAAGAAAAATGGGCGAAAACGTCCATTTTTTATTTTTTTGAAAAATATAAAAACAAACGTTCGTAAACGATTTTTTGCAAAAAAAATTAAAAAAAGTGGTTAAAAGTGGTTGACATTTATTTTTCGCTTTGTTATACTAAAAACACGAAAGTCGGAGAGGACTCTTCGCTTTCCGGAAAAATGATAGGAGAACGCTTATGCTTGCGGGTGAATACGAACATTGTCTCGACGGTAAAAACAGAATAAGAATACCTGCAAAGTTTAAAGCGGAACTCGGAGACGAATTCGTCTTTTGCAGAGGCGTCAATAAATGTATTTACGTTATATCGAAAGAAGAGTTTGCGTCATACGTTGAAGATTTTAAAAAGATAGGCAAATTCGACAGAGTGGGACAAAGAGCGGTTTCCGAATTTATGTCGACGTATGCCGTTCCCGAAGAAGATAATCAAGGCAGAATGATTTTGCCGAAGAAATTGCGTGAATACGCCGGGATAGATAAAAATATCGTAACGAGAGGCGCGTGGAACAGGCTCGAGATATGGAGCGCGGAAGTTCTCGCCGAGGAAAGCGTCGAAGATGATTTCGACTACGCCGACGTTTTGGCGGAAAGGCTTAAAGATTTATAATGGATTTTCATCATATACCCGTAATGCTCGAAGAGTGTATGACGGGATTGGCTCTTAAAAAGGGCGGAAGATATTTCGACGGAACGCTCGGGGGCGCAGGACACTCTTACGAGATACTTTTAAGGACAAGCCCCGACGGGGAGTTGGTCGCTACGGATCTTGACGAAGAGGCGATCGAAAACGGCGAAAAAAGATTGAAGGAGTTCGAGGGGAGATTTAAGTTCTTCAATACGAATTTTAAAAACTTCAACGAAGTTCTTTCTCTTTCGGGCGGAGAAAAGTTCGACGGAGCCTTGCTCGATTTGGGAGTAAGCAGTTATCAGCTCGATAACAGGGAAAGAGGTTTTTCTTATATGGCCTCGGAAACGAGACTCGATATGAGAATGAATTCCAAAGCGCCTCTTAGCGCGTGGGACGTGGTCAATAAATACGATAAGGCGAAACTCTCGTATATATTATCCGTTTACGGCGAAGAAAAATTTGCCGAAAAAATCGCTTCGGTTATCGTGGAAAGAAGAAAAGTAAATCCGATAAATACGACGGGAGAACTCGTCGAGATAATAGATAAATGTATACCTTATAAATTCAAGCAAAACGGTCATCCGGCAAAAAAAACCTTTCAGGCGTTGAGGATTTGCGTAAACGAAGAACTCGACGGACTTTCGGAGGGAATAAAAGATATTATAAGAGGATTAAAACCTTCTGGGAGACTTGCCGTAATAACTTTTCATTCGCTTGAAGACAGAATAGTAAAACAAACCTTTAAAGATCTCGAAACCGATTGCGTATGTGACAAAAGATTGCCGATTTGCGTATGCGGGAAAAAGAGAGAAATAAATATTTTAACGAAAAAACCTATCGAAGCGAGCGAAAAGGAAAAAGAAGAAAATCCTCGCTCGAAAAGCGCAAAACTCAGAATTATAGAAAAAATTTAAAAATAAATTATAAAATCAAAGGGGAGCGAATATGTATAATTACAGAAACGGACTTGTTTTGGACGAGGAAAGAGTAACTGTCGACGACAGGACTACCGACGAGAAAGAAATTAAAGACACTTCTTTAAATCTCGATATGATTTTGAATTACGAAAATTATCGTAAGCCTCAGACTCAGACTATCGAGCGCGA
This sequence comes from uncultured Eubacteriales bacterium, assembly GCA_902797945.1. GTDB lineage: Bacteria > Bacillota > Clostridia > Christensenellales > Borkfalkiaceae > UBA10281. The sequence continues at coordinate 6,016 of CADBUU010000124.1, forward strand.
ACAGGCCGATTTTGCCGCCGATTACCAAACTGAAAGCGTAGCGGACGAAAACTACGATATAGAAGACGTCACTCCCTCTTCGACTACTATGCAGTTTACCGAAAACGAAGACTCCGAAATATACGAAGAGATAAGAAAGGGTAAAAAAAGTGAAGTCGAAAAAAATTATAGGATAAATACGAAAGGTAAAGTGCTTATAGCTGTTTACGCGCTCGCCGTAGTGACGATACTTGCGCTTATCTTTTTAAATGCGAGAATGCTCCGCAATCTCGACGGTTCTATTGAAAAATACAACGATACGGTAACTCAACTCAACGAGCAGACGGTAAGGCTTTCAGACAGGCTCGATTACGTCAGTAGCGACGAAGTTATCGTCCAAAAAGCCGAAAGTTTCGGAATGGTTTCCGATTGATTGAAAAATTAAAGGAGAACGGTTATAAAACTTTTCAGTCTTAATATTTTACGAAAGAGGTTATTCGCTTTGGTTATTGCGATAACCTTTATTTTTTTACTTATTTCCGTAAGGGTATTTTACGTTCAGATCGTGGACGGGGCAAGATTGCAATCGCTCGCCGTCGATCAATGGACGAGAGAATTGCCGATAATTGCCGGAAGGGGGACGATCGTCGACGCAAACGGAACTCCGCTTGTCGTCAACGACTCTTCGTTTGCGGTATATATAAGACCGAGGAACGTTATAGACAGAGAAAAAGTCGCCTCGGTTTTGTCCGATATATGCGAAGTCGATAAAGAAAAACTCTTAAACAAAATCAAATCCGATTCCTCTTCGGAAATTACGGTAAAAAGAGCCGTTTCGAAGGAGACTATCGATAAAATTTCCGAATACGAACTCGACGGTGTGTATTTTTCATCCGATAACAAGAGATATTATCCTTACGGAGATTCGCTTTGTCAGATACTCGGCTATACTTCCGTAGACGGTTCGGGATTAACGGGACTCGAAAAGAGATACGACGAATATTTAAGAGGGTATAACGGAGAAATTCTTTACGACGCCGACCTTATTGGAAAAGACCTTGAAAACAGCGCCGTAAGATACGTTAAGGCGACCGATGGACTAAACGTAAAATTAAACGTAGACTATGAAATTCAGCAAATTTGCGATGGCGTTACGGCAAAAGCGATGAACGAATACTCGCCGAAAAGCGTTGCGGTTATCGTAATGGATCCGTCCGACGGGAAATTGCTCGCCGTAAGTCAAAGACCATGCTTTAATCTGAACGAAATTCCGAGAAACGATGCGGAAAAACTAAATAAAGAGAGCAGAAGCGGCGTTTTTTCCGATTCTTACGAACCGGGGTCGACTTTTAAAATTCTTACCGCCGCAGCAGATATAAACGAATATCTTAAAGGTAATTCACGCGCTTTTTCTCTCTCGTATATTTTTAATTCGAGCAGATACAGATACGTCGGCGGAAGAAAAATAAAATGTTGGAGTTCGCACGACAACGGCAAGCACTCTAACGAAACGCTTGCCGACGCGCTCAATAACAGTTGCAATCCTTGCTTCGTCGATATCGCTCTTTCGCTCGGTAAAAAGACTATGTATGATTACGTCAAAGCTTTCGGATACGGTAAAGTTACAGGCGTCGATTTCGACGGTGAAGCGCTCGGAATGGTCGTTCCCGAAAGCGCCGTTACGGAAGGCGATCTTGCGAGAATAAGTTTCGGTCAGACTATTGCGGTTACGCCGATACAACTGCTTTGCGCAACCGCAGCCGCCGTAAACGGAGGATTGTATTTTGAGCCTTATCTCGTGAGCGAAATATACGACGCCGACGGAAATATTGCCGAAATAATAAATCCCAAATTGAGAGGAAGGGTGATAAGCGAAGAGGCGTCGGCTATTCTTGCCTCTTATCTCGAAGGCGTCGTTTCTTCCGGGAGCGGTAAACAGGCTTATACAGATGGGTATAAGGTCGGAGGA
>CADBUU010000125.1 GCA_902797945.1 uncultured Eubacteriales bacterium
GGAAACGGGCGCCGCTCCGTCTAAAAAAGTCGATTTGTTCGTCGTTACCGATAAGAAAAAAGTGGTTTCGGACGGAAAGACCTATATTGAAAGGCTTGCAAACGTCGGCGAGATAAAATTCTTCGACAGTAAAGACGAAATAGCCGAAAAAACCGTATCGAAGATACTTTCGGGAGTTGAAGTTTACGTTCCTCTCGGAGAGTTGGTCGATTTCGAAAAAGAACTTTTAAGGCTTAAAGGAGAACTGGAAAACGCCGAAAACGAAATCAGAAGGGCGGAAGGTAAACTCGGCAATCAAGGTTTCGTCGCAAAGGCGCCGAAGGCGCTCATCGACGGAGAGAAGGGTAAACTCGTTAAATATATCGAGATAAAGCAGAAGATAGAAACGGCGATCAAAGAACTTGAAAGTCAGAAATGATATGCGAGGGGATGTCGCGTTCGGCGATAACCCCTTTTCAAGAATTTATATGCGATTTCGGATGATTAAAAGGCGTTTAAAACTACTTGTCGTTTTCGACCTCGCTTATAAAACCGAAGAATATGCCGTTTTCGGTTTTTATTTCTAAAAATCGTCAAAAAACGGCGTTTTTATTTTCATTTTATTATTTATTTCGCTTTGTAAAATAAAGCGGAAAGTGTTATCATTAAAAAAAACGGCGTATTTCGCCGTTATCGGAGTATATTTTGAAGAACAAAAACCAATTAAAAGTAAGATTTTTGGGCGGAGTAGGAGAAATAGGTAAAAATATGACCGCCCTCGAATACGGTAAAGATATTATCGTTATCGACGCAGGGCTGACCTTTCCGAGTTCGGAAATGCCCGGAATCGACCTCGTAATACCCGATATATCTTACCTTGTCCAGAACAAAGATAAAATAAGGGGAATAGTGTTGACGCACGGACACGAAGACCATATCGGAGGGCTTCCGTATATTTTAAAGGACATCAACGTTCCCGTATACGGAACTAAACTTACGCTTATGCTTTGCGAGCATAAGCTTAAAGAGCAGAGATTGAACGATTATACGCTTAACTGCGTAAAGACCGGCGGAATCGTAAAACTCGGTTGTTTTAGCGTTGAATTTATTCACGTCAACCATTCTATACCCGGTAGTTGCGCGCTTTCTATAAATACTCCCGTCGGGACGGTTTTCCATTCGGGAGATTTTAAGATCGACCTTACGCCGATCAACGGCGAAATGATAGATATTCCGAGGATTTCGGAAATAGGGAAAAAGGGCGTTACTTTGCTTTTGTGCGAATCGACGAACGTAGAACAAGAAGGCTATACTATGAGCGAACACGTCGTAGGCGAAACGCTCGACAGGCTTTTTGCGGACAACCTAAGAAGACGGATAATCGTCGCAACTTTCGCCACTAACGTCCACAGACTTCAACAGATAATCGACCTTGCGTATAAACATAAGCGTAAAATCGCTTTTTCGGGAAGAAGTATGCTCAATGTCGTAGACGCGGCGAGTAAAGTCGGGGAGATAAATATTCCCGATAATATGGTAGTGGATATTGAAAAAATAAAGAACGTAGCCGATAAGGACCTCTGCATTATTTCGACGGGAAGCCAAGGTGAGCCGATGAGCGCTTTAACGAGAATGGCGGCCGGCGATTACAATCAAGTTCAGGTCGGTAGTAACGACACGATTATTATTTCCGCTTCTCCGATTCCCGGCAACGAAAGGAGCATATATCAAGTTATAAACAATCTTTACAGAAAGGGCGCGGAAGTTATATATAAATCCATTACTAAAATACACGTTTCGGGGCACGCTTGTCAGGAAGAACTTAAAATACTTCATACTCTTTTGAAACCGAAGTTTTTTATTCCCGTGCACGGAGAATACAGACATCTTAAAAAACATTGCAATCTCGCAAAATCTATCGGAATGAAAGATAACAATATGCTTATTTGCGAAATAGGGGATACCGTCGAACTTACTTCTAAGAGTATGAAAAGAGGGGAACAGTTCCAAGCGGGAGCGAGATATATCGACGGATTGTCTATCGACGACAGCGAGAGCGTAGTTCGCGACAGAAAGCATTTGTCGGAAGACGGAATAATCGTTGCGGTTTGCTGCATTTCGGAATATACGGGAGATATTATGACGGATCCCGATATAATAAATAAAGGTTCGATTCTTAGCGACGAGCAAGTCGTTGAAGCAAAGAAAATAGTATACAAAACCTTATATTCGTTTGACCTCAAATCTTCCGCCGATTTAAGCGAAATCAGAAATTCCATAAGAAAAAATCTGAGAAATTACGTCTTTAAAAAGACCAAAAAGAATCCTATGATACTTCCTATAATCACTCAGGTATAATGAACGAATATATTTTAAATCTTTTGGAAAAGAACGCCGAAATTTCAATTGATAAAGATATAATCGAAATGAGGAACGGTTATCGCGAAGAAGGGGTGCCGACAATTCTTACCGACGGGCTTAACGAACTGCTTTTAATAGCGAGGATAAAACAACCCAAAAAAATTCTCGAACTCGGGACGGCGGTCGGTTGTTCAGGGATAGCGCTATTAAAGGCGTTGCCTTCCGCAACTTTATATACCGTTGAAAACAGAGAAAAATCTTTTCTTTCGGCGAAAGAAAATTTTAAAGCAAACGGTTTGGAAAACAGGTTTTTTCAATTTTTGGGCGACGCGCTCGAAAAGATAGACGAAGTCGGAGAGGGCTTTGACTTCGTGTTTCTCGATTGCAATAAGTCAAAATACAAGGATTTATTACCGAAAATTAAAAAAATAATGAATTCGGGAGGGGTTTTATTTGCCGATAACGTATTGTTCAGAGGATACGTCAGCGGCGAGGTAAAACCGCCTCACAGATTCAACACCATAAAAAACAATATGCGTAAGTTTCTCGATATGATAACTTCCGACAGTGATTTTATTACCACGATTTCGGATATCGGAGACGGAGTGAGCATATCATACAAAAGGTGAAAAATGAAAAAGATCGAATTGCTTGCCCCGGCAGGCAACTTTTCAAAACTTAAAACGGCGATATATTACGGCGCCGACGCCGTTTATATAGGAGGAAAACTTTTTTCTCTGAGGGCTTTGTCGGATAATTTTACGGACGATGAAATAGAAGAAGCCGTAAAATACGCTCACGAAAGGGGTGTAAAAATTTACGTTACGGTAAATATTTTCGCAAAAAATTCTGATTTTGAAGTTCTTAAAAAATACCTCGTTTTTCTTGAAAATGTCGGAGTGGACGCCGTTCTAATAACCGACGTCGGTCTTATTGCTCTTTGTAAAAAAATAGCGCCATCGCTTAAAATACACCTTTCCACGCAAGCGAATACTTTGAATAAATATTCTGTAAAATTTTGGGAAGATATGGGACTTGAAAGAGTAGTTCTTGCCCGCGAGGTTTCTTTAAAAGAAATAAGAGAAATAGCCGATTTTTGTCCAAATATCCAGATAGAGGCTTTTGCTCACGGAGCAATGTGTATTTCTTATAGCGGAAGATGCCTTTTATCAAATTATTTTAACGGAAGAGACGCCAATAGGGGCGAGTGCGTTCAAGCGTGTAGGTGGAGTTACGAGATTCGGGAAAAGTCCAAAGATGGAGAATTTTTTCCGATAGAACAGGACGAACGCGGAACGTATATTTTAAACAGTAAGGACCTCAATATGATAGACCATATCGACGAAATGTCGGAGGCGGGAGTATATTCGTTTAAAATCGAGGGAAGAATGAAGAGCGAGTATTATCTTGCAACGGTTATCAATGCTTACAGAAGGGCGATTGACGATTATCTTGACAACGGCGCCGTTTATAAGCAAAAGGACTTGTATTTCAACGAACTTTTAAAGACGAGCCACAGGGCGTTTACAACAGCTTACGCATTCGGGAATAACGACGAGACCGTCAACTATTTTAATTCGCAGTCTGTCGGGCAGTTTGTTTTTTGCGCAACCGTTTTAGGGCCGTCCGAAAATAAAGATTATTTCGTTATAGAAATGCGTAACAGATTTAAAATAGGCGACGAGCTTGAAATATTAAGTCCGAATGATAATTTCAATAAGAACTTTAAAGTCGAAAAACTTTTCGATAAAGAAGGAAATAGCGTGGACGACGCAAAAATAGTTCAGCAAAAATTGAAAATATATTGCCAATACGATTTGAAAGAGGGAGATATTTTAAGGAAAAAGTTATGAGTAAGAATATCATAATCGTAACAGGCGCAAGCAGCGGTATGGGAAGAAAGACCGTAGACATCTTGTCAAAGCGTGAAAACGTCGATGAAATTTGGGTTTTGGCGAGAAGAACCGAAAGACTCGAAGAACTGCGTGAAAAAGACGGCAGAATAATTCCCGTAGGCATTGACCTTACAGATCTTGCGCAAGTAAGAAAGTTCGGCGAAAGATTAAATGAAGAAAAACCTCTTATTAAAGTTCTCGTAAATTGCGCCGGATTCGGGAAGTTCAATCATTACGAAAATATTCCGCTTGAAACCGAATTGAATATGATAGACCTTAACTGTAAAGCCGTAGTCGCTATTATCAACTATTCGCTTCCGTTTTTAGCGGAAGGGGGAAAAATTATAAACTTCGCCTCTTGCGCAGGTTTTCAGCCTATTCCTTATATAAATATATACGCCGCGACTAAATCGTTCGTAATATCGTATTCGAGGGCGCTCGCTTTCGAACTTAAATACAGAAAAATAACCGTAACCGCAGTTTGTCCGTATTGGACGGAAACTGAGTTCTTCGACAGAGCGGTAAACAGAGAAGAAAAACCCGTCGTAATAAAATACGACGTAATGTATAAACCGGAAAAAGTTGCTTTAAAGGCTATAAAAGACGCCTATAAAGGCAAGGATATTTCCGTATACGGGAAACTTAATAATCTTCAAAGGATATTGGTTAAGTTGTTACCGCATAAACTCGTAATGAAGATTTGGATGAAAAAACAGAAATTCGATGGAACGCCGAATATAAGGTAAAAATCAAATTTTATGAAAATATAAAAGACTAACGGAAATGATATGCACCCCAAAGTTTGGACAAAATTTTTTAATTAAATTATTTGAGATTGAGTTCGGTATTCAGCCGGACTCATTTTCAATTTGAGAGATA
>CADBUU010000126.1 GCA_902797945.1 uncultured Eubacteriales bacterium
TACGCCTATAAAATTCTCACGGGAAGAAACGAAAAATTCGACGATATAAGAAAATGGGACGGAATAAGCGGTTTTCCGATGATTTCCGAAAGCGAATACGACGCTTTCGGCGCAGGGCACGCCGGTAATTCTCTTTCTGCCTCGCTCGGAATTTGTTCGGCGAGGGACATAAACGGCGAGGACTTTAACGTCGTCGATTTTGTCGGAGACGCCTCTTTCTTTAACGGTGAAAATCTCGAAGCGCTTTCTTCTGACGTTCAAAAGCCTAAAAAACTTATCGTTATTTTAAACGATAACGGAATGTCAATATCCAAAAACAATAACGCATTATATAAGTTTTTTTCAAATATTACAACGAGAAAGTCATACGGAAAATTTATGTATGCCGCCGAAAAAACGGTCGGTAAAACCTTTTTGGGTAAAGGGCTGAAAAAATTCAAAAGATTTATAAAATTCAATATGAATAAAACTTCAGTTGTCGAAGCGCTCGGATTTAAATACGTCGGTATTTACGACGGTCATAAAATCAAGGAGCTCGTCAGAGTGCTGAAAAACGTAAAAGACAGCGATAAAGCCGTTCTTCTTCACCTTAAAACGGTAAAAGGAAAGGGAATGATTGAAGCTGAAAGCAAGGCTGAATATTTTCACGGAGTCGGCAAAAATCTTACGGCGGGCGAAAATACTTTTTCTAAAAAAGTCGGTTTGGTTTTGGAAGCCATTGCAAAAGAAGATAAAAAAATAGTTGCGGTTTGCGCAGGAATGAAAGACGGAACGGGGCTTAAAGATTTTGCGAACGCATATCCCGACAGATTTTTCGACGTCGGAATCGCCGAAGAACACGCCGTAACTTTTGCGGCAGGAATGGCTAAGGGTGGCTTAAAGCCGGTAGTCTGTATTTATTCGACTTTTCTTCAACGCTCTTACGATCAGATAATGGAAGACGTTTGCCTTCAAAATCTTCCCGTGCTTTTTCTTATCGACAGAGCCGGAGCCGTAGGGCACGATGGGGCGACTCATCAAGGACTTTTCGATATTTCTTATCTAAGACACATTCCGAATTTGTCTATTTTTGCGCCAAAAGACGCAGACGAATTGGAAAAAACGATAAAATTCTGTTTAAATAAAAATTCCCCGTGCGCTATACGCTTTCCCAACGGACAATACGACAATTTCAATTTTTCGTATGAATCCGAAATCGGTTTATGGGAGGGGTGTTACAACGGTGAAGATAACGTGATTCTCGCCGTCGGACCGCAGACGCTTAAACTTGCCTTAAAGGTAGCCGAAACTAAAAAAGACGTATGCGTGGTAAACGCAAGGGCAGTTAAACCTCTCGACGAAACTTTTCTCGATAAAATAAAAAACCAAAGGATAATAACAGTAGAGGATAACGTCGTTAAAGGGGGATTTGGCAGCGCCGTGCTTGAATACTATGCGTCAACGGGCGTTTCGGCGGATATTAAAATTTTGGGATTTTCCGACAATTTCGTTAAATGCGGCTCAAAAGACGAGCAATTTTTTCATGCGGGCATAACCGTTGAAAATATTATAAAACTGCTTAAATAAGAAAAATGTTAATAATATTCGAAGTCTGCGAAAAATTTTTTCGTCAGACTTCTTTTTTTTATTAAATATGAATTGACATTTGACAAAATATAGTATAAAATAATATCGTATTATACTAAATATAGCAAATTTAGGTTTGGTCGGACAGGCTCGGTTCAGCCTTTACGAATAAAAATTTTAAATTGCTTCGGGTTACCGATTTTTAGATTTTACAATAAAAAGTTAAATGGGAGGCAGTATGAATCAATACGCAAACTCCCTGCTTTTAATGCCTGACGGCGCGTGGATAGCGATAGTTGCCGCGGCTGCTGTTATTGGTGGCGTAGTTTGCTTTATTATCAGTAAATTGCTCAGCAAGAGTTCGGGTAAAAGAAAACTCAACTCTGTTGAAAGTGAAATTGCCAAAATGAAGGAAGTTGCCGAGCAGGAATGCAAGGCGATTAAAAAGGAAGCCATTTTAGAGGCGAAAGAGCAGGATTTAAAACTTCGAAACGAATTCGAAAAAGAATCAAAGGAAAAGAGAGCGGAACTCCTTAAAATGGAGCAAAGGCTCACGCAAAAGGACGAGATCTTAAACAAAAAAGACAGCAATTTGCTGAAAAAGAACGAAGAACTCGAACAGCAAAAAAGAGAACTTGATAAGAAAATGTCAAGTTTGCAGGCAAAGCAGGAAAAAATCGATAAAGAATACGAGAGCGTTATTGCGAAACTTGAAGAGATTTCGGGATTGACGAAAGAGGAAGCGAAAAAACAACTTAGCGAAAGTATTCTTGACGAAGCGAGAAGGGACGTTGCCGTTCAGGTTAGAAACCTTGAACAGGAAGCCAAAGATGAAGCGGATAAAAAGGCAAAAGATATTATAAGCCTTGCTATTCAAAGGTGTTGCACGGATCACGCTTCGGAAATAACCGTTTCCGTAATCCCTCTTCCGAACGACGATATGAAGGCGAGAATTATCGGAAGAGAAGGTCGTAACATTAGGGCGATAGAGAACGCCACGGGAATAGAACTTATTGTAGACGATACTCCGGAAGTCGTTCTCGTTTCAGGATTCGATCCCGTAAGGAGAGAGGTCGCTAGGATTTCTCTCGAAAAACTTATCGCCGACGGAAGAATACACCCGGCAAGAATAGAAGAAACAGTCGAAAAGGTCAAGAAAGAACTTGACGTTACCATAAAAGAAGCCGGCGAATCGGCGATGTTTGAAGTAGGACTCTTCGGAATACATCCCGAACTTATTAAACTTTTAGGTAGACTAAAATACAGAACGAGTTACGGTCAGAACGTTTTGCAACATTCTTTGGAGGTTGCTCATCTTGCAGGGCTTATGGCAGCCGAACTCGGTGTCGACGTAAACCTTGCTAAAAGAGGCGGACTTCTTCACGATATAGGTAAAGCGGTAGACTTCGAGGTTGAGGGCACGCATATTCAGATAGGCGTAGATCTTGCTAAGAAGTATAAGGAAAACAAAAACGTCATCAACTGTATTCAGGCGCACCACGGCGACGTTGAGCCTAAATGTATAGAGGCGGTTTTGGTTCAAGCCGCCGACGCAATCTCTGGCGCAAGGCCGGGAGCGAGAAGGGAAACGAATACCAATTATATCAAGAGACTCGAACAACTCGAAACGATTTCTACCGGATTTAACGGCGTTGAAAAAGCGTTTGCGATTCAAGCGGGAAGAGAAGTCAGAGTTATGGTCAAACCCGACCAGATAGACGATAATCAAGCGATGTTCCTCGCTAAGGATATAGCGAAGAAGATCGAGAGTGAACTCGAATATCCCGGACAGATAAAAGTCAACGTTATAAGAGAATGGCGTTGCGTAGAATACGCTAAATAATTTTTACGAAGGATCGCTTGGAAAAGCGGTCTTTCGCCGTTAAAAATGAAAAAAGAAATCAGCGGTATTACGGTTGAAATTTTTCGTAAAAAAACGCGTAATATAATAATAAAGGTAAATCGCTCGGGAGAGGTTATTTTGACCGTCCCTTTAACCTCGTCGCTTAAAGAAGCAGAAAGTTTTTTTTCTTCGAAATTGACTTGGATAAAGGGTAAAATTGAAAAATTTTCAGAAATATCTTCACGGCGCGCAAATTTACCAAAAGATGAGATATACTATTTTGAAGGAAAACGCAAAGTCGTTCCCGATTTTACGAAACGAGATTTTTTTGACGACGGAGAAAGTCTTTTTGTTCCTGTAAAGGATTCCGATAAAGAATTGTTTGTAAAAAATGCGGAAAAATATCTTAAAAAGATACTTTTGGTCAAATCGGAATATTATTTTGAAAAATGGAAAAATAAAACGGGTTTATCGCCGTCAGACGTTTCTATAAGAAAAACCGATTCGAGATGGGGAAGTTGTAACTTTGCGACTAAAAAGATTTCATTGTCATTATATCTTTTAAATATGCCCGAATTTTGCCTTGATTATGTCGTGTTGCACGAAATTGCACATTTGCGATTTCCTAATCACGGTAAAGAATTTAAGTCGTTTTTAACTTGTTTTATGCCGAATTGGAGGCAAGTTAAAAAATATATGAACGAAAACGGCGAGTTGAGAAAGATGAAATTGTAAAATAAACGAGGAGGTCAACGAATGTTTTTTGCGCCGAAAGGTAAATATTCCGCTTGCGGAATGTTTTCCACAGAACATATTATCGCATTAGTTGTATGTATTGCGCTTATAATTTTAGCCTTATATTTTACAAGGCATATTCCGTTTGAGGATCTCCGCAAGGTTTGTCAGGTTTTCGCGGTCTTTTTTACCGTTACGGAATTGACAAAGATTTTTTATCATCTTTATTGGGGATATTACAATATAGATTCTTGGTTTCCGCTTTCATTTTGCGGTTTGTTTATTTATGCGTTATGGATTTGCGGTTTCGGTAAAGGGATTATAAAAGAAGCGGCGCAATGTTATATAACGTGCGGAGCGTTTTTTGCAGGGCTCGCTTTTTTGTTCATTCCTGCAACTTCTTTAATGTCGTTTCCGATTTTTCATTATCAATGCGTTTACAGCCTTATTTTTCATTCGACGATGGTATTTATGTCCGTTACGTTTATGAAACATAAGGTTGTGAAGTTTAATTTAAGAAGCTTAAAATTGTTTATGCTATATTACGGATTTTTTGCATTGATAGCTCTTATAATGAATTTTATTTTTGATTCGAATTTAATGCTTATAATGAATCCTTATAATATGCCGTTTGCGTTTTTCTACGAGATAAGAGAATTTTCATTGATTGCATATATAATGTTCGTAAGCCTAGGTTATACGGTTATAAATTTTGCCGGAACGAGCGTCGTTAATTTAATTATAGCGGAATTGTCCAGCAGAACCGAGCCTGAACCGGAAACCTCGTCTGTTTTAACCGAATAAAAAATAAAAATTCATTAAAATGGTTAAAAACAGTTGAAAAAAAAGTTATGATGTTGTATAATATCACTTGCTGAAAGAAAATCCGCATTAAAAATGCGGATTTTAATACGAGGTGTAGCGCAGTTTGGTAGCGCGCTTGGTTCGGGACCAAGAGGTCGTGGGTTCAAGTCCCGTCACCTCGACCATCTTTGTTGTACGAAAAA
>CADBUU010000127.1 GCA_902797945.1 uncultured Eubacteriales bacterium
ATTCGTTTTTAAAAATATACTCTATAAGTTGCTCGTTTGTGCATATGTTCTCGGGAACGTATATTCCCGCGGTTATCGGCTGGTTTTCGTGATGATAATCCGAACCCGACATACCTATAAGCCCGTTATTTAAGCAAAACTCTTGCGCTAAATCGTTATGATTATAATGGTGGAAATGCCCGTTAAACGCTTCCGCACCGTGCATAAATTGCGGGTCTCCGCAAATAACACCGTCGCGGAAAGGATGCGTCTGGTACATAAACAGTCCCCTTTTTTCGGCAAAACGGAAAAGTTCTTCCTGCGTTAAAGTAAAAAGCGGCTTATTATCCGTCATATCCTTTTCGGTTATTCCGTAAACGGTAAATTCCTGATACCCTATATTTCTATCGCAAACGACGCTTACTTCCGTTCCCCAGAACACTTTTACGTTAAAAGGTTTGAACTCTTCGGTAAGCCTTTCGATAAGCGAAAAGAAAAATCTTACTTTTTCAGCATGTGTTTCGCCATGGTTACAATTATAACTTGCTCTAGAAATATGGTTTGTCAGTACGATTCCGCCGTATCCCATTTTAACGTAGTCTTCTATAAGTATGCCGTTCGGCGAAGTCGCGCAAGGGCTACCGCCCAAAGAGTGACAATGAGTTTCAAGTTTTATCATAGTTTCTATTTGTTCTTAAACGTTTTCTATTGATAAGGGGGCAAACCCGCCGTTTGCCCCCGTGAGATTTTTTAATTTTTAACCGAGAAGGTCTGAAAATCTGTCTTTATAAATCACTGTGCTGTTCTTATGCTCGCCGTAACGGTAGTCGGTAACGATATTCGTTCTATTACGCGTCGTAGCGTCCGAAAGTTTTGCGGAAACAAGTTCGTTCGCAAGGAAATATAAGAAATTGTTTTCTTCCGCAAAATCATCCCACTTTTCAAGGTCTTGTTTTTGCTCGTTAAAATAATCTTCCCAACTGCCCGTTCCCTTGTCTATATCGAGCGTATCAAGATAAGCATCCAAAGTAGCATACTCATCGTTTGCTTTCCATACTTCGGAGAAGAACATAAAGTGATATCCGTAATCGGACGCAACCACTTTGTAACTGCTACCGCCTTCTTCTAAAAGCGCCTTGCCCGCGTCGCCGAAAGTTTTAACGTATTCGTTGTTGTCGGGTTTGATAACGTAACCTTTATAGGTATTGAGTGACCCCGGGTCGGTCGAGAACGCAAACAGCAATTCATTTAATTTTGCGTCATACTCGGCGGGTTTATCCGCACGGGTATAAGCCGCGTAAATATTGTCGTCCGTCGCGGCGGGAGTAAGACTTTCGTTATTGTAAACGTATTTATTTACAGATGCGGTAAATTCTTCAAGTCCGAAAGTCTTAACGCTATCTACTCTGTACACAGCGGAAAGATTTTTCTCGTCGTCGGCATCTCTTAATTTAGTTACTTCGCCTTGAAATTCGAGACTATTATCGGCGTCTTTCGCAAAAGTATAATCACCCGTAAATTTCTTGCTTGCAAAGTCGAAATCGTAGCCAGATAATATCCAACTTGCACGCAAATCTTTCGCAATAGTTCCTTCAAGAATTTCCTTGCGGCGATTTGAGTATTCGGCTTGGGTTAAAGTATCGTGCGTGCGCTCTTCCTGCAACTCCGAAATCTTTTTGCTCTGGTAATCGTTTACGCCGAGTAACAGGTTATAAACGTAACCGTAAGTGCCGAACGCACTGAATAAAATCGGGCTCGTTGCGGTAGCGGATGAAAGCGCCGAAACGAATTCGCTGTTAGACCACGCTTTTTGATTATTCAGTTTATCATCATAAGATGCGGAAAGCGCGCTGTAATCTACGCCGTTAATTATTTCTTGTTTTATTGCGTTTTCGTATTTTTCGATAATTTTGCTCTCGTAACTGCTTTTAAGAAGGCGGCTAAAATAATCGGTTGTTTCGATAGTGCCTTTGTAATCGTTACCCAAAAGACCGTTGTCTTTTAAAAGGGTAATAACGTTATTGAAAGCCGCTCTTCTATACTCGTCGCTCGTAACGTCGAAACCTTTTTCGATATAAGTATTCTTTTCGCTTTCCGAAAGTTCATTTTCCTTGTTCGTTGCACCCGTCGGAACGGTACGGACGTCGAAAATCAAGGTGTCTTTCTTTTCGGTTTTAGAATTATCTTCGGATTGACTATCCAAAAGGTCGTTTATCGACTTATAGGTCGAATACTTCGCGTCGGTAATTTCTTTCTTGCTTAAATATCTTTCGGGAGTATATTTTTCTTTGGTTTCGTCCTTATCGGAAGCTTTTTCAAACTCTTCGTAAGCGACCTGAACCATAATGCGGTTTTCTATCAGGTTATTTATAATCATATTATACGTCGTTGCCGCGTCGTACCCGTAATACTGAACGTAATAATAGCCGTAATTCATATACGCCATAATAAGGTCTTTTTTATAAATATTTTCTTCCTGATTGATATTTACGGTGGCGACAACCTGATTTAAGTCGCGTTCCGTATTATGCGTAACGACGTTGCAACCGAAAAGCCCCGCCGCCCCCATAATTACGGACAATACCAAAGTTAAAAGTTTAACCAGTCTTTTTTTCATACAAGTTTCTCCGAAAAAGCGGATATTGTTTTTATTATACTTAATAAGTATATACTATACGGAAAAAAATTGCAATTATTTTTCTTTAATTTACCGTTTAAGTTAAAGTTAAAAAGCGTTTTTTCCTTTTATTTTGCTACTAACGTCAAAAATTCGCGTAAAACCCCCAGCATTTCGGCATTACTTTTTTCACTTCTTATAAATTCAAGTTTAGGTGTAGCCGACATCGAAATGCGGACTCTATCTTTAAATCGGTCTATCGCGGACATAAGTTTTTCGTTATCAAAGGCACGGAAAGTACCGAAAGTAAGGCTCGTTTCGGTTTTTGACACGGTTATTTTCTCCGCGGCAATTCTCATCGCAAGATATTTTATAACCGCTATATTTATAAGGTTTTTAACTTCTTCCGGAATTTCACCGTACGCGTCAACTACGG
>CADBUU010000128.1 GCA_902797945.1 uncultured Eubacteriales bacterium
CGCAAGACAAGGCGCGCGACGAATTTTGAAAGGGAGCGACCTTTTCGGTCGCAGGAATTTCAAAATTCAAGCGGAACGACGTATTGCGAGATAAGCGTTTTCACACTTGTCTTAAGTATTATAACTCCTCAATAGAATGGGCAATAAAAGTAATATGATCCCCTACCCTTTCGAGGTTAGAAACGAGATTTATGAATACGGCGGAATTGCGAGCGTCGCATTCGCCGTCGTTAAGACGCTTGATATGCCCGTCGATAAGTAATCTTCTCATCATATCTATACTGTCTTCTATCGCTTCGAGTTCGGAGAAAGCGTCACGATTTTTAGTTTCGAAAATGGCAATCGCAATAGCGTATAATTGTTCGATTTTACTGAACATTTCCTTTAAATCGGATATAACGCTGTCGGAAAATACGAGTTCCTTTTCAACGGTCGAACGGGTATATTTGACTATGTTGTCGGAAATTTCAGATATACGTAGCATATCTCCGATAGCGTGATATAAAATCGATATTCTCGTATCGTCGTGAACGGAGACTCTCGCTCCGGAAACCTTAATGAGATAATCGGTTATTTGCTTTGAAATAAGCGATATATCCTCGTTTTCGGCAAGTATTGCGTCGGCTGCGCCGACGTCTTTTTCAATAAACGCCGTAAATGATTTTTTAAGACTATCCATACATTTATCGCCCATAAACACCGCTTCCTTCTGAAGTTGCGCGATTGCAACGGTAGGAGTCGCAAGCATACGGTCATCCATATAGGTTATCTTTATCTCTTCTTTTTCTTTCTTTTCCTTTACTAAAAATTCGGTAATTTTAACGAACGCTCCGGTTGCAGGCAAGAAAATCAACGTGCAGATGAGGTTGAAAGCGAGATGGAAAAGAGACATCTGCATTTCGGGACCACCGGGAACAACCGCAGACCAAAATCCCGACATAAAGTCTTTCCAGACAATCAATACGACAAGGAACAACACCGCTCCGAAAGTATTAAACAAAAAGTGAATGAGCGCCGCTCTTTTTGCATTTGTCCCCGCGCCTACCGAACTTAAAAGCGCCGTAACGCACGTTCCGATATTCGTTCCGAGGACTATATATAAAAGAGCGTTACCGCCGCTACCTATCTGAATTCCGCTCGCAAGCATTGCGAGAAGTATGCCGTTTACCGCCGTGCTTGACTGCATGAGCGCAGTTATCACTATTCCGAGGAACAAAAGAGCGAACGGCTCGAGCCACGAGGGATTGATGGGCGTTTTCAGTAAAGTCTTAATAGTTTCCGAGTTTTGAATTATATCGCTACTCATACAGGCGGATATTACCGTAAGACCTAAAAAGACAAGTCCGAATCCGGCAAGAGTAAGGCTGACGCTCTTCGCCCTGTCGTTCTTACATATCATTGCCGAAAAAATACCGATAAACGAAAGCGCCATAGCGTAAGGTCCTATATGCGAAAGCCCTGCCGCTATCAAGAGAGTGGTTATCGTCGTTCCGATGTTCGCGCCCATTATTATCGAAGTCGCTTGATAAAGCGTCATCATTCCGGCGTTGACGAAACCTATTACCATAACCGTCGTTGCGGCGGAACTTTGCATAAGCGTCGTCGCCCCTGCGCCTATCCCAACGCCCGCAAGTTTACTTTTCGAAGTTTTATCGAACAGTTTTCTCAATCCTCTGTTCGCAACTTTCTGTAAGTTTTCGGATAAAAGTTTAAATCCTATCAAAAATGCGCCGAGCCCCGCAACAACGCAAAAAACCAACTCTACGACCTGCGAAAACTGAATCTTCATCCGTCTGTAATAATCTCCTATTTATGTTCGTTTTATTTTAATCATTATTCTACCATTCTATAATAACTTATTTTTTAAAAAATGACAAGAAATTTTCGCTCGTTTTTGCAAATTTTGAGCATTTTGCGCAAAAAAAGACCGCAGAAAGTGCGTGTCCCATAGGGATTTTTTAAACATTATAAAAGAGTAGCAAGTTTCTGCTACTTTTTTCATTTTTTCTTTGCAAAACACACTACTTTGCTTACAAAGTATAGTGTGCTAAATTAAGTTTTAAGTAAAGTGATATTGTTTGCATAGCAAACAGTTATATTTTTAGAGTAATTCTAAAAATTATATTTTGACTTGCAGTCAAAGTTATATTATATTTGCCATAACTTACCCTGTGGGTAAATATAACTTTGCGTAGCAAAATATAA
>CADBUU010000129.1 GCA_902797945.1 uncultured Eubacteriales bacterium
GCAAGTCAAAATATAACTTTTAGAATTACTCTAAAAATATAACTGTTTGCTATGCAAACAATATCACTTTTCTTAAAACTTAATTTAGCACACTATACTTTGCAAGCAAAGTAGTGTGTTTTGCAAAGAAAAAATGAAAAAAGTAGCAGAAACTTGCTACTTTTTTATAATGTTTAAAAAATTCCTATGGGACACGCACTTTTTTCGTCGGATTTTATTTTTTAAAGTTTTTCTATTCTTTCCTGTCCGCCCATAAACGGTCTTAAAACTTCGGGTATCGTAATAGAACCGTCGGCGTTCTGATATTGCTCGATTATAGCCGGGAAAACTCTCGAAGTCGCAAGTCCCGAACCGTTTAGCGTATGAACGAATCTCGTCTTGCCCGTTTCCTTATCGCGGAAACGAGTATTGTTTCTTCTCGCTTGATAATCGTTGGCGTTGGATACGGAAGATACTTCTTTATATATTCCCATAGACGGGATCCATACTTCTATATCGTAAGTTCTCGCCATCGACGCCGAACAGTCTCCGGCGGCAAGTTTGGAAAGTCTAAAATGAAGTCCCAAGCCGTCCATAAGGGCGCACGCCTTTCCTACGAGTTCGTCAAAAGCCTCTTTGCTCTTGTCGGGATGAGCGTATTGGACCATTTCGACTTTATTGAACTGATGGCCTCTGACCATTCCCCTTTCTTCCGCTCTGTAAGTTCCGGCTTCTTTACGATAACACGGCGTATAGGCAAAATACTTCATAGGAAGTTTATCTTCGTCGATTATTTCTCCCGCATACATATTTACGAGAGCCGTTTCTGCGGTCGGAAGCATAAATTTAGCCCTCTTCTTATCTCCGTCCTCGCTGTCTACCCAATAAACTTCGTCGGTAAATTTGGGAAATTGTCCCGCCCCGAAACCGCAATTATATCCGAGCATGTGCGGAGGAAGTATCATTTCGTATCCGTCGGCAAGGTGAGTTGAAACGAAGTAGTTTAAAAGCGCCCATTCGAGTCTTGCTCCGTCGCCCCTGTAAAGCCAATAGCCGTTACCGGAAAGTTTTACCCCTCTTTCATAATCAATTATTCCGAGCGAAGTGCAAAGGTCGACGTGGTTTTTCGCTTTAAAATCGAATTCGGGTTTCGTCCCGTATACTTTAACGACTTGATTGTTTTCCTTTTCTCCCGGAAGAAGGTCGTCGTCGGGCATATTCGGAAGTCTTGAAATAAAATCGGTTATCTTGTTTTGATAATCGTTTATTTTGGCGTCTCCTTCGGTGATTTTATCTCCGATTTCCCTCATACGAGCAAAAATTTCATCGACGGGCTTCCCTTCTTTTTTGAGTTTGGGAATTTCCGCCGAAACTTTATTTCTCTCCGCTTTAAGCCCCTCTATTTCGGTCATTAACTTTTTTCTTTCGCCGTCTAAACGCAAAATTTCCGTAAAGTCAACGATACATCCCTTTTTGGCAAGACTTGCCTTTACTTTTTCGGGATCTTCGGTTATAAGTTTTATGTCAAGCATTTTTATTTCCTCGCCGTTTTTTTATTTAAGTATACCGCAATTTTTAAAATATTGCAATTATTTTTCGGTTTGTTTTTTTATTATGGGGATTTTTAATTGCAAAAACACGAAAAATATGTTAAAATACATATAATAAAAACAAATCGATGCGGAAAAGAGTAACTTTTCAGCCGCTTCAAGAGAGAGAACGGTCGGTGCGAGTTCTTGCGGAGAAAAGCCAAAGTGCGTTCCGTAAGGCGTATGCCTTTAAGAGGGGTTTAACAGCCCTCGCTCGTCGGCGTAAAGACAAAAACGAGGAAGCCATAGGCTTTGAAAGAAAAGTGGAACAGCGGAAATTTCGCCTTTTCTCCCATAGGGGGAAAAGGCTTTTTTTGAGGGAAAAATATGTTTTTTAAAAATTTAAGAGAAGATATTAAGTTTGCCAAGGAAAACGATCCCGCGGCGAGAAGTAAGTTCGAAATATGGCTTACATACCCGGGTATACACGCATTATCCCGTCATAGAGTGGCAAGATTTTTTTATAAGATACACCTTAAACTGATAGCGAGAATAATTTCCTCGTTCGCTCGATTTTTGACGGGAATAGACATTCACCCCGGAGCGGATATTGCGGGCGGTGTTTTTATAGACCACGGCTCGGGAGTTGTTATAGGAGAAACCGCGGTAATTGAAAAACACGTCCTTATTTATCAATGCGTAACGCTCGGAGGAACGGGGAAAGATACGGGCAATCGCAGACACCCGACCGTAAAAGAAGGCTGCGTAATATCTTCGGGCGCTAAAATACTCGGCGGAATTACCATCGGAGAATTTTCCAAAATCGGCGCCGGAAGCGTAGTCATAAAAGACGTGCCTCCTCACTCGACGGTTGTCGGAGTTCCCGGAAAAGTCGTCCGCATAAAAGGCGAAAAAATGCCGGACAATACGCCCGAAAAAGTCGATCCCATTCTCGAAGAAATTTGTAATCTCAGGGCGAGAATAGATATTTTGGAACAAAAGTTAGAAAATAAAGGAGATTGATATGAGAATTTACAACACACTTTCGGGAACGAAAGAAGAGTTCGTTCCTATAAACGGCAACAAAGTGAATATGTATGCCTGCGGAATAACCGTTTCGGGAGAAGCGCACATAGGACATACCTATCAGGCTCTTATTTACGATATTATAAGAAAATTTTTGCTTAAAAAAGGGTATGACGTTACTTATGCGAGAAATTATACCGACGTTGACGATAAAATAATCGCCAAGGCAAACGAAGCGGGAATCCCCGCGGACGTCTTTGCGGAGGATATGATAAAGAAAATCGACGGGGTAATGAGGGATATGGATATAGACGATCCCGACGTATGGCTTAAAGCGACGCAGACGATAGACGATATAATCGATTTCGTTTCTCGCCTTATCGAAAAGGGACACGCCTATCCTACGCAAAAGGGGGACGTCTATTTTTCGGTTGAATCATTCCCCGCATACGGCAGACTTTCTCACAGAAATCTTGAAGACGCTTTAAACGGCGTCAGAATAGAAAACGACGAAGAAAAGCGCAATCCTCTCGACTTCGCCCTTTGGAAAAGCGCAAAACCCGGAGAAATATATTGGGAGTCGCCATGGGGCAAAGGCAGACCGGGTTGGCATATAGAATGTTCGGCGATGAACAAAAAAGCGTTCGGCGAACAAATCGACCTTCACGGCGGCGGACGGGACCTTATTTTCCCTCACCACGAAAACGAAATAGCGCAGACCGAAGCGCTCACCGGCAAACAGTTCGTTAAATATTGGGTGCATAACGGACTTATAAAAGTCAACGGTCAGAAAATGAGTAAATCTCTCGGCAACAGCCTTTTAATGCGCGACCTTTTAAAAGACTATTCCAACGAGGCAATTAAATTCGCCCTGCTTTCCACGAATTACAGAAACGACATAAATATCACCCCCGATCTTTTCCCCGACGCCGAAAAACATCTCGTAGATTTTTACAAGGTATTTTTGCTTGCAAATGAAGCGAATATCCCCGTAGAGGGCGATTATCCGCCTATCGACGAAAAATTCGACGAGGCTTTATCCGACGATTTCAACACGGCGCTTGCGCTGTCGGAACTCTTCGGATACTTCAAAAAAATCAAATCTTTGATTTCTTCGGGAGATAAAACGGCAGGAGCAATGCTCAGTCAGATAAAAAAGACTTATTCTCTTTTGGGGCTTTTCAAATCCGACGCAAAAACTTTCGTTTCGACTTACGGACAAAAAGAAGAGGAAATTCCTTCCGAAATTAAAGAAAAGCTTGAAAAAATGCAAAACGCCCGTATGGTCAAAGACTACGCTACCGCAGACGCTTTAAGAGCGGAAATAACTTCCGCAGGATATGCGGTTTCAATAACAAAAGAAGGCGTTACGGCAAAAAAAGCGTAATAAGTGTTGAAAAAAA
>CADBUU010000130.1 GCA_902797945.1 uncultured Eubacteriales bacterium
CCTCTCCTTAAGGCGTGCGTTTATATTACCACTTTATTCCTTTTTAGTCAACTGTTTTTTCGACCTTTTTTGACCTTTTTTAAAAAATTTTAATAAAAGCAAACGAAAATCCGCCCGAAATAAATTCGAGCGGACTAAAATTCGTATAACATTATATAATATATAGTATAATTTCAGCCGTCGATCCCGTCAGAAATCTTAGCCGTTCTTAAAAATCTGCGAACGCTGTCAATTGCGCTTTGGCAAGAAGAAAGTTGCGGATAAGTTTCGCTTACGCACAACGTGGATTTTTGCGCATTGCGAAGTTTAAAGTAATATCTTCCGTTTTTATCGCAGTCTATTATAAAATTACCCTCTAAACCGTTATTGCGAATTCCTCCTATCGCAGTTTTTGCCGAAGAATAAGATTGATAAGATTCACTCGATAAAAGCATTTCGCCGTTTGACGCGTAAAGACTCGCAATATACATATCGTCGACTTTATTTATCTTCCACTTTCCGCTATAACCGCTTTTATGCGAAATAACACTCCCTTCCGTCGGGATATACTTTATTGCGGTTATATCCTTTTCAATTTCGTCCGAAACAGGCGCGTCGATAAATCGCCTGACCGAATCGACGGCTCCGAGACAAGAATTCCTTGTCGGATAACTTTCTCCAACGCACAATATTCTGTTGTTGGAAGTTTTAAGTTTATAATAATAATGCTCGTTTTTGTCGCAATAAATTTGAAAATTTCCTTCTAAAACAGCATTTTTTCTTATAGTCGATATACCTTTTTTAGCACCTTCGGCAGAAGAATAAATTTCACTCGAAAGCAAAAGTTCGCCGTTGTTCGCATAAAGAAAAGAAACGAACTCCCCTTCCCCTTTTTCTTTTATTATCCATTTGCCCGGATTTTTCTTCGGGGCAATCTTTTTCTCCTCGCCTTCGTCTTCCGGCGTTTTCGACTCTACCTTCTCCGCCATTTCGCCCGCTTTAATCACGTCGGATTTTACGGTTTCACCCCTAAGCCATGCAAAATCGGCGGGCTTCCCGAACGCATCTTTATTAAAGCCTACGCCGTATAGATCGTCGACGTCGACGACGGGCGCATTTTTAATTATTCTGTCGTATTCTTCGGCTTTACGCTTATTTCTTCGTTTTACAGATACGATAACGACTAAAACGATTATAAGCGAGAGTAAGAGCGCCCCGACTGCAATACAAACCACAAGATTTTCATTTATAAACGTCCAAATTTTATTTAAAAATTCCATTTTTTCTCCGCCGGTAAAAACTCGATCGATTTCAATAATTGCGGCTGCCGCAAAATGCGGCAGCCGTCTATCATATAAGATTAAGCCTTTCTTTTCTTGACAAACAACAATACCGCAACTGCGCCGAGAAGAAGTAACGTCGTCTGTCCGCCGACGCTGCCCTCGCAGCCGCTATCATAAACCCCAAGAACAAAATACGCTTCTTTCAATTTGTCATAATTTGTAACCTTTTCTTTCTGTTCTTCGGAAAGAGCGTCATATTCTGCCTGTATAGCGTCGAGTATTTCAATTTCATAAGGCTCGTCTAAAGCTTCGATTTTATCGTAAACCGCCTTCGCTTCGTTTTCGTAAACGCTTTCAAAAGCGCTTTCGAGTTTATCGTAGTTATCAACGAACGCCTTTTCGTCGTCAGACAACTCGTCGTATCTCTTTTGAAGATTTTCGAGTTCCGCTTTATCGTATGGTTCTTTAATTTTTTCTATATCATATTTAAGATCCATAGCGTTTTTCAAAAGGACTTCGGCGATTTCGTCAAGTTTTTCTGACGCTGTCGCGACGTATTGTAAAGCAAGTTCCGCATCTTTTCTCTCGGAAAGTTTATTTATCTTTTTCTTAATATCGAAAACGTCGTCTATATCCGCCGTAAATTCATCTCCGATCTCACATTCCGCAAGCAACTTCTCGATCTCTTCTTTGGCGTTTTCCGTCGGCATTTCCTCCGCCTCGTCTTTGGCGTAAATTTTATAAACGTCGTATAATATGCCGTTTAACTCGTCTATAACTGCGACGTAATCGTCTTTCGCCTTTTCAAAAACGGAATAATTTGCGATTGCGGAAACGTCGTCGCAAGCGTATTCTTCTATCTTAGCGTCTATTTCGTCCAATTTGGTTTTAGAACCAAGATCGACGTTACCGACCGAAGCGATAGCCTGCTCGATTTCCGTTTTCATAGCGACGACAGCGTTTTCAAACTCAACGAACGCAGCGTATTTTTCACTATATTCCTCGTTTTCTTCAAGCCAACTGCCCATATCGGGATATTTCGTGAAAAGAGCGGATTTCGCATCGTTTGCGTCGGCTATTTTTTTAAGGGTTGCGGACGAGAGGTTTTTATCTGCTTTAATAGCAACGTCGTATTTCTCTTCGAGGGCTTTTACCTCTTCATCGATCTTTTCATATTCTTCGACTTTCTCCAAGAATGTCGGATACAACGTAACGTAAGGTTTAACCGTTTCGTCAAGTCGTTCATAATTCTCACTTATTTTATCCAATTTTTCCTTATATTCGGAAGTATATTCAACTTCTAATATTCCCGATATCATCCTTTCTATTTCGCTAGAAAGTCTGATATTTTCAGAAAATTTACTCGTTTCTTCAGCGTATAAATCGTAATAATTATTGCATTTTATACCGTTAAACGTAACGTCATTCGCCTGAACTTCCGAACGGAAAATTTCGACGTTGCTCATTATCGGGCTGAATATATCTTTGAAATCTTCTTCCGTGGTCAAACTCGCCCATGACTTTTGAGCGTCATAATATTTGGCCTTAAAGTCGGCAGGCTCGCAAACCGCGGCGTTATAAATATCTTTCTTGGCCTTTTCAAGAGCGTCTCCGCGACGCTTATATTCTTTTTCGGAAGCGACCAACTTCGTATAATTCGTTACGAAAGTATCGTCGTCCGTCTTGCTGTCGGCGATAAGTTTTCCGTATTCCGTCCTCGCAAGTTCTATCCTTTCAAGACACTCATTCGTATAATGCAAAGGCGCGATGGCGTTTATCTTCGCAATGACGTTGTTAACGTTTTGTTTTTCGACGCCGATACCCGTTTCCATTTCAGAAAGTTTTTCCGAATATTTAACTACAAGCGCCTGCAATTCTGCGTCGTCCAAGGTGTTATAAGCGGTTTTAAGTCCTTCCACTTCGCTTACGATAGACAATCTTTTTCCGTCGGCATATTTGGCGTAAACTTCATCGAGCAAGTCGTTAACGCTTTTTATCTTTGCTTCGATCTCTTTATAATTTTTAAGAGCGTTAAGATAAACGGTTTCATAGTCGGGAACGTATTCGACTACGTTTTCTCCCTCCTCTACAATTTCTTTAATATCTTTACCGTAGATAGCGTTTAATTTCGCAGTCGCATTTTCAATCGAAGCAATACTGTCGGCAAGAGTAACGACTCCTTTGTCATACAACTTGATTGCCGAGATCGCATCGTTCGCCTCGGCGATAGCGTTTTCCACGTCGGTCATTTTTGCCTTTGCCTTACGGACGTTATCGAAATCGTTAGTCAAAACGGAAACCAATCTTTTAAAAGAATAATCGGGATCTTCGTATTTTTCCAGATACTCGTCTATTTCTTCACGATTGCCGTAACGCAATTTCTCAATAGTTCCGGTCGTGTATTTTTCGGAATTCGCAACGAGCATTATAGCGTCCAAAAAGTAAGTTTTTACAACGATATAATTATCGTAAACGCCATCGCTGAAAGTAGATGCGCCGGGTGTCGGAGTGGTAACTATTTTATAGGCGGCAATCGCCGATTCGTTCGAAATGTTATCCAAAATCGCGTCGAGTTCTTCGTTTGTAACAACGTCGCCGTCGGGCTCAGCCTCTTCTAAAATCGTGGTGACATAACTTTCGAGATCGTTTGCGGCGAAAGCGTTCAATTTAGTCGAACCGAAATAAAATAACGCGCCGAAAACGAGCGTCAGCGAAACAAAAAAGATCAAAACTCTTTTTACGGATTTTTCCATCATCTTTTTCTCCTAAAAGATTTCGTTTCATAAAGTATATATTATATAATATATACTTACATAAATTAATTATAACATGAAAAAATAATTATGTCAAGAATCTTAAAGTATAATATTTACGTAAAATGAAAGCCCGTAAAGCAAAGCGCTCTTTACGGGCTTAATAAAATATCCTTAGATATCTTTAAGCGACGGCTGTTCGTCTTTCGAGGAAAAACCGAACGATGAAGAAAGTTTAATCGAATATTTTTTTTCGTTATCGGCGTCGTTTAAATTCAATTCGGCGCCAAACAATGATTTTAATTGTCCGCCGTTAAAATTTACTGAAAACATACCGCCGACAATGCCTACGGACAAGCCGTCGAACTCGTCGAAAAATTTATCTACGGAAGAAAAATCGACGTTTATTTTATCGCATTCTTCCACCGTCCCTTTTATAGCCTCATATATATCGTCGAAAGTCAAAGAGACAATCTTTTTAACTTTTTCCGTATCTTCCTCTTTGGGTAAATATTCGGAAACGTCTTTATCTAACGGCAAAACGCTCTTTAAGAGGTCGTAATATCCCTCGTATTCTTCAAGTTCGTTTCTCTTTTCCTTATCGATAATTTCGTTGCCGTAAAGCGTCGAAACCGCTTTTATGTATGAATACTTTTCCTCCACGTAATCGCATAACTGCTTTACGCTCGACACTTGTTCGTCATTAATATACATATCGGAAAAGATTGTAATGAAAAGGTCTGCGAGGTCCTCAACCGTAGTTCCTTCTTTTAATATGGTATCGGCGGTTTTCTGCGCCCATTCGGCGTTTTCACCGAGAATTTCGCCGAAAGTCTTGTTCCTGTTTTCCTTTAACGAATCGTATATAGCCCCCACACTATCCGTATAATCGAAGGTTTTTTTGACGTATCTGTCGCCGTTCGCTCCCTCTTCGGTTTCCGTTTGAAGTATCTTCTTCAACAATCCGTCCGACATTCCTTCGTTATCTTCGGCAATGAGATTATCTATGTAACTCTCGAAAACCATTTTCCATTCGGCAGGTTCGAAATCGGAAAAAATCGCCGTTGCTCCGTCGAATGAAATTTTATAATAATCTTTATCGGCGGCTGTTTTACGGAACGACCTTACGCCGTTCTCTTCGGAATAAAAGCCTATCTGTATTTTCGTTTCCCTAAGGTATATCTCAATGCCGAAGATGGTTTTTTCGGCATTTGACAACGACAAGTCGACGTCGGCGTTATACCCTTTTTCACCGTAATACCCCATTGCGGAACATTTTAAAAAATAATTATCGTCGTTTACAATCAACCTGCTTTCTGCGTTCAACTCAAAACCTTTATCGCTTTTAAATACAGCGGACGCAAAGTCTCTGAGTTCGTCCTCTACGGTAACCGTCTTATCTATCGGCTCAACCTGTTCGCCGCCCTTCTCTCCGCTTTCCGTATCCGCATCGCGTCCGCTCTTTCCCGAACACGAAACGGCAATAATGCAAATTAAAATTAAAAAAAATATCCAAATGACTTTTTTTGAAATGACTTTCATAATTCACCTCATATAAATTATAAACCTTTTACTTAACAATGTCAATACCCGACGATTTTTATTTCCTATTTAAAAACAAAATTATGTCGTCGGGAACAGTTGCAAAATTCTTCGCTCCCGCATTTATCAGAACGTCTTTATCTCTATACCCCCATAGAACAGCAACGTTATCCACTTCTGCGTTTATCGCCGTTTTTATATCAACGTCGCTATCTCCGACAAACAAGGTTTCTTCTTTTAAAACGCCGAGCGTATCGAGAATGATTTTTACGGCTTGCCCGTCGGGTTTGGGTTTAACCCCCTCTCTCTGACCGAAAACGAGCGAAAAATTAACGTCTCCGAAGAATTTCTTTACGACTTCATTCGCCCCGTCCTGAGGTTTATTTGAAAGAATAACGAGCATATAGCCCGACTTTTCCAAGGTTTTAAGCAAATCAGTTACCCCGTCGTAAGCATAGGTTTTCGGAGAACCGCAGAAATTGTAAGACTTATTATAATATGCGAGAATCTCCTCGAAATTTTCCGGTTTTTTGCCCTTTAAAGCCCTCTCAACGAGTTTTCTCGCCCCGTTTCCGACAAACTCGACCGTTTCTTTTAGCGTTATAGTCGGAAATCCGAACTTTTCGAGCGTCAGATTTAAATTGTCCATAATATCGACGGAAGTATCAGTTAAGGTCCCGTCGAGATCGAATATTACGAGTTTTTTCATTTTTCTATATGTCAGCCTATATTACATTCTTTCGGGTATTTTTATTCCGAGAAGAGTTAGCGCGTTCGAAATCGTAATGAGCGTAGCCCTACACAATTCCAATCTGAAATTCCGAACTTTTTCCTCTTCGCCGATAATCTTATTATCAAAATAAAACTTATTGAATAAAGACGAAATTTCAAGCGAAAACCTCGTTATGTAGAAGGGTTCAAGTTTATCGATTGCCGAATTTACCACGTCGCCGAAAGTCGAAATTGCAGAAATGAGTTGGTATTCGTCCTCGTTCGGCTCGTAGCCTTCGTAATTGCCTATTTCTCCTCCCTTTCTCAGCACGCTCTTAATTCTTGCCGCAGTATATTGAACGTAAGGTCCCGTTTCTCCGTCGAAATTCAGAATTTTATCATAAGAAAAGGCTATGTCTTTTATTTTGCTGTTGGACAATGCGGCGAAAATCACGGCGCCCGTTCCGACTTGTTTTGCAATAATCTCTTTATCTTTAAGGTCGGGGTTTTTGCTTTCGATTATTTCGAGGCTCTTAGAATGGCACTTTTTAAGAACGTCCTCCAAAAGAACCACCGTTCCGTTTCTCGTGCTCATAGCGACTTGATTGCCGTTTTCGTCCAAAAGGGATACCATACCGTATGCGACGTGAACGAGATCTTTCGCCCATTTTTTACCCATAAGTTCAAGAACTTTGAAAATCTGACGGAAGTGAAGATTTTGTTGATAGGCGACTACGTAAAGGCACTTGTCGAAATCGTAAGTATCTTTTCTGTAACAAGCGGCGGCGAGATCTCTCGTTGCGTAAAGCGACGCTCCGTCGGAACGGAGAATAAGACATGGCGGCATATCGTATTCTGATAAATCGACTATTTTCGCCCCTTCGCTCTCTTTAAGCAAGCCCTTTTCTTCGAGTTCGTCTATTATCGGTTGCATCTTGTCGTTATAAAAACTTTCTCCGGCGTAAGAATCAAAGGTAATATCAAGTTCGTCGTATATTTTTTCGACTTCTTTTAAGGTTATTTCTTTAAACCAATTAAAGAGTTCGTTGCACTCCTTGTCGCCTTGTTCGATAAGTTTAAAATATCTCCTCGCCTCGTCGTCCATTTCTTTATTTTTTTCGCTTTCCTTATGATAACGAACGTATAGGCGGGTTAATTCCTTTACTCCGCCATCGACAACGGACTTCTTATCTCCCCACGCTTTATATGCGAATATAAGTTTTCCGAACTGCGTTCCGTAATCGCCGAGATGATTTATGCCCACAACGTTATATCCTGCGAATTTATAAAGCCTATATAGCGCTCCGCCGATGACCGTCGTAGATAAATGACCTATATGAAACGGTTTCGCAACGTTTATGGAAGAGTAATCTATACATATCGTCTTTCCCTTTCCCCTGTCGGACGAGCCGTATTTTTCGCCCTCGGATATAACTTTGGAAAGCGTTTCCTTTATAAGTCCTCCTCTGTTTATCCTGAAATTGAGGTAGCCGTTTACGGCTTCGCATGAAACGACTACGTCGTCGGCGATAAAAGCCGAAGCAAGTTCCTCGGCGATAACGACGGGCGATTTTCTCATTATTTTTGCAAATTTAAAGCAAGGAAGAGCGTAGTCTCCCATAGACTTATCGGGAGGAACGACTACTGCGGACGATATTTCGTCTGCCGTAGCCCCGTCAATATTTATTTTTTCGGCAACGTATTTTTTGTAATCCATATTTTCATTCTCTTTTATTTTATTTCCCGTAAATTTTACCATAAATTTAAAAATACCGCAACAAAAGATTGAATATTTTTTTAATATATTGTATAATATAGTTAAATTTTATTGTAAAATTACTTAATTATGGAGAAAAAATATGAAACTCGGTGTCGTTGGTTTGCCGAACGTAGGCAAATCGACTTTATTTAACGCAATTACTCACGCGGGCGCGCAAGCCGCCAATTTCCCCTTCTGCACGATTGAGCCGAACGTAGGAGTCGTAGCCGTTCCCGACGAAAGACTTCCAAAACTTGCCGCTCTTTACAACTGCAAGAAAATCACCCCGGCGACAATTGAATTCGTCGATATTGCGGGGCTTGTAAAAGGAGCGTCGAAAGGCGAAGGACTCGGAAATAAATTTCTCTCTCATATAAGAGAGGTCGACGCGATCGTTCACGTTGTCAGATGTTTTATAGACGATAACGTAACCCACGTTGAAAACAGCGTTGACCCAATAAGAGATATAGGCATAATAAACCTCGAACTCATTCTCGCCGATATGGAAACGGTGCAAAAGAGATACGACAAGGCGTTCGGAATGATAAAATCGGGCGATAAAAAATACAAGATCGAATCCGATCTTTTAAGGAGATTGCTCGACAGACTCGAAGCCGAAAAGCCCATTCGCGGAATGGATCTTAACGAAGAGGAACAAAAATACGTAGACGGACTTTTCCTTCTTACTTCTAAACCCGTAATTTACGCTGCGAATATTTCCGAAGCGGATATGGGTAAAAAGGACGACGAAATCCCTCTCGTTGCAAAAGTCAAGGAATACGCCGAAAGCGAGGGAAGCGAAACGCTCGTAATTTGCGCGAGAACGGAAGAAGAACTTTCTCAACTTCCTCCCGACGAAGCGGCGATTTTTCTCGAAGAACTCGGACTTAAAGAAAGCGGACTTAACAGACTCGTTAAAGCCTCTTATAAGCTTTTAGGACTTATAAGTTTTCTGACCGCCGGCGAACCCGAAACGAGAGCGTGGACGATAAAAGAAGGAACGAAAGCGCCGCAAGCGGCAGGAAAAATTCACACAGACTTTGAAAAAGGTTTTATTCGCGCGGAATGTATAGACTGGCAACTGCTTTTAGAATGCGGCAACTATACAAAAGCGAAAGAACTCGGGAAAGTCCGCTCGGAAGGTAAAGACTACGTTATGAAAGACGGCGACGTCGTATTATTCCGTTTCAACGTTTAATAATATAATCGCCAAAGACAAGTGATATAAATAAAAGTTATACCTGCCATAAGCAATAACTATATCTATTTTTATGCAAAATATTTGACTAAATTATAAAAAAATAGTAAAATCAACCTATAAATTTTTTCGTAGGGAGCAAACGAACTATGGTAAATAACATATTCGGTATAATTATTATAGTCCTCTTGGTCTTGGTCATTCTCGGCAAAGGCCTTGTTTGCGTTACGAAAAAATAAATTTTATTTTAAGGTAATACAAACAAGGCTTGCGAAAAAATGCAAGCCTTGTTTTTTTACGAAAATAATTTTGACTAAATTTTTTTGGAGGTATCCATTTTATGAAAACAAGTATCAAGGTTTTAGCGACGGCTCTTACCGCCTCGCTCGCAGTAACCGCCTTCGCCGCTTGCGGCGGCGGAAACAAAAACTACGCCGAAAAGAACGAAAGTTTTATGATTGCAACGAGCGGTCCGCTTACGGGCGACTACGCAAAATACGGTCTTGGCGTTAAAAATTCAGCAGAACTTGCCGTTGAAGAGATCAATAAAGTAGCAAAAGACGAACTCGGATTTACCTTTAAGTTCTCTATAGCAGACGATAAGGCGTCGCCCGACGAAGTAAATTCGAAATACTACAACTTCTATGAGCAGGGAATGCAGGTAAGTTTGGGAACGGTCACTACCGGCGCATGTCTCGAATGGAAAGCGCTCGCTACCAAAGACAACGTTTTCTGTATAACTCCCTCCGCCACGGGCGATAAGGTTTACAGCGACTCTGACGTTATGTATCAGATGTGTTTCTCGGATAATAACCAAGGAACGGCGGCGGCAAAACACGTCAAGGACGAAATTCCCACCTCTAAAAAAATAGGCATTTTCTATCAATCTGACGACGAATATTCAGCGGGAATATACGCAACCTTCTCGGCTGAAATGGGAACTAACAGCGGTTACGATATTACTACCGCAACCTTTACTAAAGACAGCAAGACAGACTTTGCGTCACAGGCTAACACATTAAAAAATTGTGAATTTTTATTCATGCCCATCTATTACTCCGACGCCGCTACCTTTATGCTTGCGGCTAACAAGATCGCGAATAAAATCGAACAGTATTACGGCTGCGACGGTCTTGACGGCATCGACAGTTACTTCGATATTTCCACTATTCCTCAGGAAATTTCTTATCTCACGCACTTCAATTCTTCCGCAACGACAGGAAAGGCAAAAGAATACATAGACAAATATCTTGCGAAATACGGCGCGGATACCCTCAATCAGTTCGGAGCTTCCGCTTACGATACGATTTACGCAATCTACACCGCTCTTAAAAACGCAAAGGCGGAAGGCAAAGACGTAAAAGTCAATATGAGCGCGTCCGACGCCTGCGAAATTTTTAAGGCTCAATTCTCCAAAATGACGCTTACCGACTACGTTACCGGTTCTACAATCAAATGGAACGCCGACGGAACGGTAAATAAGCCTGCGGACAGAGTAGTTGTTAAAGCTCATTCCTAATATAGCCGAATGAAAATAAGATAGAACTTGTTAAAACGGCTGAATTTCGGCGTATTTCAGCAAATTCTCACTCGATGTATTTGTATACACCTTCGCTCGCCTTTACTAAA
>CADBUU010000131.1 GCA_902797945.1 uncultured Eubacteriales bacterium
AAAAAAAACTTAAATTTATTTTACAAAAGATAATTTTTATTGTATAATTCTGTATTATGATTACTTCTAAACAATTAAGAAATTCTTGGATCAAATTTTACGAAGAGAGAGGACACGTCAATATCGGCGCCGTTTCTCTTATAGGCGACGGCTCTACGGGCGTTATGTTCAACGTTGCCGGTATGCAACCTCTTATGCCCTATCTTCTCGGGAAACCGCACCCGTCGGGCAAAACGAGACTGTGTAACGTCCAAGGCTGCGTAAGGACGGTCGACATCGACAGCGTAGGCGATCCCACTCACTTTACTTTTTTCGAAATGATGGGGAACTGGTCGCTCGGCGATTATTTTAAAGTCGAAAAAACTCAATGGTCGTTCGATCTTCTGACGAAAGTTTTCGGGCTTAACGGCGACGAAATATGCTCTACCGTTTTCGAAGGCAACGAGTCTGCTCCAAAAGACGACGAGACCGCCGAACTTCTTAAAAAAGTCGGAATAAAACCCGAACATATATTCTATCTTCCCAAATCCGACAACTGGTGGGAACTCGAAGGAACGGTCGGAACGCCTTGCGGTCCGGATAACGAATGGTTCTATCCGAGACACGATAAACCCTGTGGTCCGAACTGCGGTCCGGCGTGCGGCTGCGGAAGATACGTCGAAATAGGAAACGACGTCTATATGCAATATAAAAAGACGGCTACGGGATACGAGCCGTTATCTCATAAAAACGTCGACACGGGTTTCGGACTCGACAGACTTCTCGCTTTCCTTAACGGAATTACCGACGGCTATAAAACCGACTTATTCCTTCCCGTTATAGAATATCTCGAAGAAAAATCGGGAAAATCATACGACGGCGACGAAGAGGCGAGAAAAGCGATGAGAATAATCGCCGACCACATAAGAACCTCGACGATGCTTATCGGCGACGTCAACGGAATACTTCCCTCCAACGTCGGAGCGGGATATATTCTTCGCAGACTTTTAAGAAGAGCGATAAGATACGCGAGAAAACTCGGAGTTGAGTCGACGGTTTTATGCGACGCTTCCAAAATATTCATAGAAAAAATATACGACGAAGCATATCCCCTTCTCGTTGAAAAAGAGGACTACATCGTCGCTGAAATTTCAAAGGAAATCGAAAAATTTGAAAATTCTCTTGCCAACGGCATTAAAGAATTCAACAAGTGTATCGACGGAATAAAGAGAAAAAATCAATTTATGTCGCAAAAAGACGCTTCCTTCGTTCCCGAAACGGAAATAAGCGGAAAACAGGCGTTCAGACTTTACGACACGTTCGGATTCCCCATCGAACTCACCGAAGAACTTGCGGAAGAAGTCGGATTTACGGTAGACAAAGAGGGATTTGCGACCGCATTTAAAGAGCATCAGGAAATAAGCAAACAACAGGGGACTTTCAAGGGCGGACTTGCCGAACAAAACGAGATAACGGCAAGACTTCACACCGCAACACATCTTCTTAACGCGGCGCTAAAGAGCGTTTTGGGAGATAGCGGAATAAACCAGAAAGGTTCGAACATAACCGTAGAAAGACTTCGTTTCGACTTCAATTTCCCGAGAAAACTCACACCCGAAGAATTAAAAGGCGTAGAAGATTGGGTCAATGACGCTATAAAAGCAAACGCCACGGTAACGATGGAAGAGATGACAGTCGATGAAGCCAAAGCGCAAGGCGCCGTCGGCGTTTTCACCGATAAATACGGCGACAAGGTCAAAGTTTATACCATGGGCAAATTCAGTAAAGAAATTTGCGGAGGTCCGCACGCCGCTACAACCGGCGAACTTCATCACTTTAAAATAACCAAAGAGGAAGCGTCTTCTGCAGGAGTCAGAAGAATCAAAGCAATTCTCGATTGATTAAAAAGGAGGATCTTATGAAATATTGTAAATATTGCGGAACGCAACTCGAAGACGACGCGGTTTTCTGCGTCAACTGCGGCGCAAAACAGGTAGAGGAAGGCTCGCAAAGCCAAAGCGAAAATCAAACCGATAGCGCCAATCCCAATTATTTCAATAATATGCACAGCGGCAACGCTAATTACCAAAACGACGCAAATACGGACGACGCTCCGAGCATCGGCTTCGGAATCCTCGGTTTCTTATTCCCTCTTATAGGTCTTATTCTCTATCTCGTTTGGAAAGATACGACGCCGCTTAAAGCGAAATCTTGCGGAAAAGGCGCACTTATCGGTTTTATTTTCAGTATAATTACCGGCATAATAAGCGGTTGCGCAATGACGCTTTTCGCCATGTCGTTTGCAGACGGTTATTACGTTGTGCCTTTGTTGTTGTTATAATAACCCAAATATTTAAAAAGAAGTCTCCCATAAATGATATGCACCCCAAAAGTTAGACAAACTTTTGGAGGCGCATATTTTTATGGAAGGCTCCTTTTTTTAATATTTAACACTGTGCATTATTTCGGGATACGTCGGGAAAGGCCAATAATCTTTTCCGACAATATCTTCGAGCGTATCGGTCGACGACCTTAGACTTTGCATATCGGGGATAATGACTTCCTTATGAAATCTCCCTTTTTCGGTTGCGTTCATAATACTTTCGCAACGCTTTAAATCGTATTCGAGTTTATCGGTAGCGGTATAAATATCGTCAAGAAGCGCCGAACATTTTCTTAAAAGAGCGCTCTCGGCGGAACGTGGCAAATCGGGGGCTATAGAGCGTTTAAACGACAATTCCTGCCCGACGTCCTTTATAAACGAAATGGCGGAGGGAATAATTTCTCTCCTTGCGAGCCGCTCCATGGTCCTCGCTTCTATATCGACGGTTTTAAGATAATTTTCAAGTTTTATATCGTATCTGCTTTCAGCCTCGGCTCTCGTAAAAATATTTTGTCTTTCAAACATTGCGATATTTTTTTCGGCGACGTAAGCGGATATGGCGTCGACTGTCGACGGGAGATTCGAAAGTCCTCTCTTTTCGGCTTCGTTTATCCACTCCGCGGAGTAATTGTTGCCGTTAAACACAACTCTTTTATGTTTTTGGTAATATTTTTTTACTATTTCGGCAACGGCAACCCCTATATCGTCCGCTTTTTCAAGTTCGTCCGCTATCATTTCGAGTTCGTCAGCCACGCCTGCGTTTATCATTACGTTGGCGCTTGCGATAGACATATTCGATCCGACCATACGGAATTCGAATTTATTCCCCGTAAAGGCGAACGGCGAAGTTCTGTTTCTGTCCGTCTTATCTTTAACGAGATGAGGCAATACGCCTGCCCCGACGTCAATTTCGCCCGCCTTTTTACCGACGTATTTTTCGCCTTTGCAAATAGATTCGAGAACTTCTTCGAGTTCCTCGCCGATAAACATACTGACAATCGCCGGAGGCGCTTCGTTTGCGCCGAGTCTGTTATCGTTACCCGCCGACGACGCGGAAAGACGAAGTAAGTCCTGATAATCGTCAACCGCAGAAATAACGGCGACGAGGAAAATCAAGAACTGAGCGTTTTCGGCAGGAGCGTATCCCGGTTCGAGCAGATTTATTCCCGTATCGGTGGAAAGCGACCAGTTGTTGTGTTTACCGCTTCCGTTAACCCCTGCAAACGGCTTTTCGTTTAAAAGACATACCATTCCGAATTTGTGCGCCACCGACTTCATTACCGACATCGTAATCTGATTTTGGTCAACGGCGATATTTGCCGGCGCAAATACGGACGCAAGTTCATGCTGACCGGGAGCGACCTCGTTGTGCTTAGTCTTTGCGTAAACGCCGAGTTTCCAAAGTTCTTTGTCGACTTCCGCCATATACTCCCAAACTCTCGATTTTATTTTCCCGAAATAGTGATCTCCGAGTTCTTGTCCTTTCGGCGGTTTTGCGCCGAAAAGCGTCCTTCCGCAAGTTACGAGATCGAGCCTTTTTTCGTATTCCTTTTCGTCTATCAAAAAATATTCCTGTTCGGCTCCCACCGTCGGAAAAACCCGTTTAACCGACCTATTGCCGAATATTTTCAAAATTCTGAGCGCCTGCTTATTTATCGCCCCCATACTTTTTAAAAGGGGCGTTTTTTTGTCGAGAGCCTCGCCGCCGTAAGAACAAAATACGGTCGGAATATAAAGCGAGCCGTTCATTACGAAAGCGTAAGAAGTCGGATCCCAAGCGGTATAACCCCTCGCTTCGAAAGTGGCGCGAAGTCCGCCGTTGGGGAAACTCGACGCGTCGGGTTCGCCTTTAATCAGAGATTTTCCCGAAAATTTAAGTATAGCGCCGTTTGGAGAACAATCGAGAAAAGCGTCGTGTTTTTCGGCGGTAACTCCCGTCATCGGCTGAAACCAATGCGTATAATGAGTCGCCCCCATTTCTATCGCCCACTCTTTCATCGCCGTCGCTATTTTTTCCGCCACATCAGTCGTCAACGGTTTATCGTTGTCGATGCAGGACTTATATTCTTCGTAAGTCTTTTCGTCCAGCCTTTTTTTCATCTCTTCTTCGGAAAAAACGCATTTTCCGAAGTTTTCTCTTAAATCGTATTTCTCCATATTATTTCTCCTTGCAACTTCTTATAAATTCCCTAAAAAGCGGGTGAGCGGCGTTAGGTCTCGATTTGAATTCGGGGTGAAATTGCGCGCCCAAAAAGAATTTATCTCTTTTAAGTTCCACAGTTTCGACGATATTGCCGTCCGGCGACGTTCCCGAAATAACCAAGCCGTTTTCCGAAAGTATTTCTCTGAATTGATTATTGAATTCGTATCTGTGGCGATGCCTTTCGGATATTTCGCCCGTCTTATAGGCTTTCATCATAACAGTTCCGTCTTTTATCTTGCAAGGATATGCTCCGAGCCTCATAGTTCCGCCTTTTTTTACCACGCCCGTTTGTTCGGGCATAAGGTCAATCACTTTATATTCGGCTTTACCGTCTAATTCTCCCGAGGTCGCCCCTTTCAATTTGCAGACGTTCCTTGCGAATTCTATGACCATAATCTGCATTCCGAGACAAATTCCGAAATACGGAATATCGTGTTCTCTCGCCCATTTGCACGACGAAATCATTCCCTCTATTCCCCTGTTGCCGAAACCGCCCGGGACGATTATCCCGTCTATTCCTTTAAACTCCGTCGCAAGGTTTTCTTCCGTCAATTCGTCGCTGTCAACCCATTTTATATTTACGAACACTCCGTTTTCATAGCCTGCGCAATTAAGCGCTTCGACGACGGAAAGATAGGAATCGTGAAGTTTGACGTATTTACCGACGAGAGCGATTTTGACTTCTCCCTTCCTCGAATTTATCTTCGCAATAAGTTCTTTCCAAGGCTTTAAATCGAGTTTGCCCTTTAATCCGAGTTCTCGGACGACTACTTTATCTAGCCCGTTTTTATGTAGCATTATGGGCGTTTCGTATAGGCAGTCGAGAGTTTCGTCCGAAATCACGCAATCTTCCTTAACGTTACAAAACAGCGCTATTTTTCGCCTTATATCTTCTCCTACGTCTCCGTCGGAACGAGCGATTATGACGTCGGGATTTATTCCGATAGATTGAAGTTCCTTTACGCTGTGCTGTGTAGGCTTGGACTTATATTCGTCCGAGCCGGATATATAAGGCACAAGACAAACGTGAATAAAAAGGCAGTTTTTCCTTCCGACTTCGTATGAAAATTGCCTTATCGCTTCGAGAAAATGTTGAGATTCTATATCTCCGATAGTTCCCCCTATCTCCGTAATGAGAACGTCCGCTCCCGTCACTTCGGCGCTTTTTCTTATAAACGCTTTGGTTTCGTTTGTAACGTGCGGAATTATCTGCACGGTTTCTCCGAGATATTCTCCCTTTCTCTCCTTTTCAAGGACCTTTGAAAACACTTTACCGCTCGTAAGGTTTGAATACTTATTGAGATTTTCGTCGATGAATCTCTCGTAATGACCGAGGTCGAGGTCGGTTTCCGCCCCGTCGTCGGTAACGTAGACTTCGCCGTGTTGAATGGGGTTCATTGTCCCCGGATCTACGTTCATATAAGGATCGAACTTCTGAGCGGCTATTTTGAGTCCGCGAAGTTTTAAAAGTCTGCCTAACGAAGCCGCGACGATACCCTTGCCGAGTCCCGAAACGACGCCGCCTGTAACGAATACATATTTAGTCATAAAACACTCCTTTCAGCCCTTTTTTAAAGCAAACAAAGCGTTTTACTCCTAAAAAAGGGCGTTTTTTTTTAAGGACTGCTAAAAGTCCCTAAAAAAACGCCCGTAAAAGCAATGACAAACCGAAAAAATCGTTCGTCTATTAAAAACGTAAAATATATTACACCTAAAAAAGGTAAGTTGTCAAGTGTTTGAAAAAATTTTTTTGTGAAAAAATTTTCCCCGCCCCGTAAAACTTTTCAGCCCGATAACGAAGGGTATTCGCTATCGGGCCGAATTTCAGAAATTCCCGCTTTTTAGAGTTTCGGAAAGCGAAATTTTTGAAATTTTATAACTTTCTATAAAATAAACGACTATATAACTTCCAAGTCCTATAAGCATTATAAGCGGATAGAGATATGGAGCGACGTAAAAATTCAACCACCCTCTCATCTTTATCCTTAAAAATATATCCCATAAAGCCTTTATTAAAAATTGACTCAATAAGGTATCTGCAATTGCCGATATAACGACGACTATCCCGGTAGGAATATTGTAAGCCCTGTTTATCTCCCTCGTCTTATAGCCGAGAATTTTCATCATCGAAATTTGCTTGGTATTTTTCTCCACGACTATTTTAGCCAAGAGGAATATAAGCAGAATAAATAATATCACGGAAAAAGCGGTAAATAGCGTAAATACGTCGCCCATAGAGTCGGCAAGTTGATTGCTGACGGTCATAAGGTCGTCTATGGTAATCGTTTTATAGACTAAAGCGTCGTCTATTTTCAATTTTTCGTCAGATAGATATGAAACGAAATACTCTCCTTCTTTAAAATTATCCTTAAACTGTTCTTCGCTCATAAACACGATGAGAGAGCCTTCGTTCTTTTGAACTCCGTATATTTCAAACTCGTATTCTTTTTCGATATATTTATCGACGAGTTTTATTTTTTCTCCCCCTTTAAATCCGTATTTTTCGTTAAGCGCTCCGTTTACGACAACCTTGCCCTCTTCTATTTCAAGAGTTTTAAGGTATTTTGAGTCGTCTCCGCTTTTAGTTACGCCGTAGACCGTTATATCGTCTTTCCCGAAAGAAAGTTGAGTAAACAACAATTTTTCCGCATTTTCGTCGCTTATTTTTTCATCGACTTTAAGCACCGTCTGATATGGCGCTATGAGAGAATTTATCACCTCGGTTTTATAGTGTTCGAGAAGGGGCGTCATCATAAGCCCGAAAAGAAGTATTACGCAAGCGAAAAACGTCCCTATAAACAGAGCGAGATAAGTTCCCTTGTTTTGCAATATTACCCTTGCGCCGAATCTCGTCATAAACGGCAATTTTTCGCCGAGGTTGACCACTTTTTTATTTTTTCTGACTTTAAGATTTCCCCGAAGAAAATTGAGCGCCGGGATTTTTAGCGACTGTAAAAGTATTACGACGTTTATAAGCGTTACCAAAATTATAGGAAGAATAGTCGTCCATATAAGGGCGTCGGCGTTATAATAAGTGGTATATACGGGGAGCGAATAGGAATGGTAATAAAGACCTACGATATAATCTTTTAAAAGAGTATAGGCGAGAATATTACCGACCACTCCCGAAAATAAAGTAATAAGCGTCGGCAAAATAAGGTAATGGAAAAGAAGTTCGCCGTTTTTATAACCCAACGCTTTAAGAGTTCCGATACTGCCCGTTTCGCTTTCTATCTGACTTTTTATTGACAAAGCGAATACGAAAGCGAGTCCGCCGACTATAAGCGCCCCGAATATAAGCATCATAGTGAGGTCTCCCTCTATATCGGTTATCGAAAAAGTTATCGCTTGATTATCTTCTTTTGCGAGAAAGTCGTTAAGTGGCGCGCCTTGCGTAAGACAAATTTCGTATAAGTATTTCCTCAACTCCGTATTTTCCGTTCTCGCTTTCTTTTCGTCGTATCTTTCCGGGAAACGGTAAACGTAATTATAAACGATATTTCCGTCGCCGAAAAGGTTAAAAGCGCCGTCCGAAACAATCGCAACGGTAAACGAAGTGGCGTTGAACATCGTATCGTTATTGTTTTTAAAAAGGCACGAATAATCGAAAAGAGAGATAAACGCCGTAACTTTAAATTGTTTATTCCCGACGTTATAAATATCTCCCAAAGATATTTCGTTGTTTTCGCAATAAAGTCTATCGAGAGCGATCTCGTCGTCTGAGGTCGGTAATTTTCCTTCCTCGCCGTGAACGCAAATTTTATTCACGTTCTGTCTGTCGGAACTTCTGTATATCCTTACCGTATGTCCGACGGAATTTTCTTCATTTTTATAGAAAAGTTTATTGAGAGTTATTTTTTTCTCTTCTGCGATTTTTGAATAAACGTCGTCGCTCAATTCGAATATCGTCGAAAAATGCCCGTCTTCAAGTTCGTATTTTTCAAACCCCTCGTTATACGTCCTTATCATCGAATCGTTGCCTATCATATAGCCTGCGCATAGAGATATCGGCAAGACGAGAAAAAGAAAAATCACTATATACTTCGCAAGGTCACGAACGAATTCTCTTTTAAGTCTTTTATATAACGGATTTTTCATAAAACGAGTTCTCCTGCCCTGATTTTTTGAAAGTTTACCTCGTCTTTGACTATTTTCCCGTCTTTAAGTCTTATGATTCTGTCCGCCATTAAAGCGATATTTTCGTTATGCGTAACCATAATTATCGAAGTCGAATATTTTTCCTTGACTTTTTCTATAAGTTCAAGTATCTGCTTGGAATTTTCGCTATCGAGCGCTCCCGTCGGCTCGTCACAGAGAAGAAGGTCGGGATTTTTTACGATAGCCCTGCCGATCGAAGTTCTCTGTTGCTGTCCGCCAGAAAGTTGAGAGGGTATTTTATTTTTATGAGCGGTAAGTCCGAGGGTATCCAAAAGTTCGTCGACTTTTAAAGGATTCGAGGATAAATAAGCGCCCACTTCGACGTTTTCTCTTACGGTAAGATTCGGAATAAGATTATACGATTGAAAAACGTATCCCAAATGTTTTCTGCGATAAATTATACGTTGTTTTTCATTCATTCCGTGTATTTTTTCACCGTTTATCTCTACGCTTCCGCTATCCGAAGATTCGATACCTCCGATGATGTTCAAAAGCGTAGATTTACCGCTTCCGGACGGTCCCAAAAGGACGACCATTTCTCCTTTATTCATCGAAAACGATACGCCGTTTAATGCGTTCGTGCGGTTTTCGCCTTCTCCGAAATGCTTTTTTACGTCTGTGATCTCTATAAACATTTTATCTCCTTTGGTTAGCAGTGGCTAACATTGCTTTATAAATAAAAGGGATTTCACCCGAAAACGATATCAGTATACGCCTAAAAAAAATAAATGTCAAATGAAAAAACGCTTAAATTTAAAAAAAGTTATCTTTTACTAACAATTTTTTTCAAAGATAACGACTAACTTTCAAGCGTAAAAAAGCATTCGAAAATTTTCGAATGCTTAGCCGAATGAAAACAAAGTTGAACTTGCCTAAGCCGTGTCTTTTGCGCCCTTTTAGGCGAGTTTTCACGGAATGAATTTGTATT
>CADBUU010000132.1 GCA_902797945.1 uncultured Eubacteriales bacterium
TCCTTATACTTTTATTTAAAACTAACCTTTCAATCCACCTACCGCTATATTGCCCATTATTTTATCCCTGAAAGCAATGAAAACGATCAAAATAGGAAGCATCACTATCATACAGCCTGTAAGTTGCATCGGTATAAGACCCGTTTCCTGACCGGGCGCACTGTAATACTTATATAACCCGACCGCAACTGTTGGATAAGACGGTAAATACAACGTTGGCGTCAGATAATCGTTCCAATATCCGATAAAAAGAAGCAACATTATCACGCCAAAAGTCCCTGAAACTAACGGAAACATTATTCTTATCATTACCGTTAAGTTAGACGCACCGTCCATTATTGCAGCCTCCGCATAACCCCAAGACAGGTTTTTGAACGCCGCATAAAACAGCAAATAGTATAATCCCATAAAACTGAATTTTACAAAATAGAACCCGAATATGCTATCATACAGCCCTA
This sequence comes from uncultured Eubacteriales bacterium, assembly GCA_902797945.1. Lineage (GTDB taxonomy): Bacteria > Bacillota > Clostridia > Christensenellales > Borkfalkiaceae > UBA10281. The sequence continues at coordinate 459 of CADBUU010000132.1, forward strand.
AGTTTTTAATCATTTGCATCTCGGACGGACCGTTCCCGACGATAGGCAAGATCATTGCGATAATTACAAAAGTGTTTATCCATTTCATCGGTCTATAAGGATACTTTGCCGTTATGTACGCCACAAGGCAAGGCGCAAGCGTTGAAAAGAAAGCGTTACCTACGCAATACAAAAGGGAATACAAAAGCATCTCTTCTATGTAAACGAAAGTAGCGGCTCTTCCCGAATCGTTCGTTTCAATACGGACGTAAAAAAGATCAATTGCCCTTACATAGTTTTCAAAATGCCATTGTTTAGGTATTCCAAACGGGTCAAGCGCAAAAGCCGTCTGATCCTTTAAAGATGTGAAGATACCCCAAATAAAAGGCAATACCAAACTTATGGCGTATAGCCCTAAAACAACAAACAACAAAAAGAACAATATGTTTGGAGTTTTAAATTTCGGCGTTTTTAATTTTTTCTTTATCAAAGTAACACCTCAGAATTCCACTTGCGGGTCGAACTTATTCAAAACGTAACGTATAATCAAAGTAATCGGCGCAACAAAAAGCGTAAACACCAAACCTCCTGCCGCAGGAACAGGTAACGCTGTAAACGAACTGCGCCCAGCCAACGTCTGTATGAAGAACCAATATCCTATCGTCCATAGTTCGGGGTTTGCCTTCTCTCCGAAGAAACTGAAAAGACCTGCTGAATTGCTGAAAACTCCCGCTATATTGACTACTAAAAACGTAGATATCGTAGGATAAATCAATGGAAGTGTGATTTTGAAAAACTCACTTACGCTCCCACAGCCGTCTATCTGTGCCGCCTCGACTATCTCCGGCGGTATTCTACTCATCGCACTGGAATACATCAGAACGTTCGTGCCAAACCCCGTCCACAAACAGAATATTATGAGCGTTCTGAATATATCAGACGAATTAGGAGAACTGAGCAGCCCAACAACTCTCGTATTGAACAATTTCATAAAAACTGCCGGGATTGCCCTATCGACAAAGTATGAGAAAAGAATCACCATAACTATCGACGATACGATACTTGGAACAAATAGCAGAACGTTAAACGCCCGATACCCAAACCTTTTCTTATAAATGTAATATGAGAAAAGAAGCGCAAACGACACGCCGACAAAAAAAGTTACACCAGCCAAGATCAGCGAATTGTAAAAACCTTTTTTAAGAGCGCCGCCTGACGAAAACACTATATCTAAAAACGTCTTAAAGTTATCAAATCCACACCAGACAAACGATAGTTTACCCGTAGAGTCCTGACTATAGCGCTTAAACGCCAACAAAATAGAGTTGACGTTTACGCAAAAATACATTATTATCACTTGTAAAATAGGAACAGCAAGCACCAATATACAAAAAGTGATTTTTTTTAATTCGTTCTGATTTATTCTTTTCTTTTTTTGTCCCGAATAAACCGACTTATCATCTGTCATCTAACCAATTTACTCCAATTGTTCTTCCTGTAATTTAACATGCCGTTAAAATAATCTTCAACCGAGATAGTCTTTAACGCCGAGATGGGAGCTTTATAATTAACGCCGCCAATCGAAGCGTCGAACGCAGTGTAGTCGATGTTCAGCGTATCGAAGTTATTAATATGAAGAAGTGCGTTGGAACGACTGTTTATGATAATTTCATTCTTGTGGATATTCCATACCGATTGAGTAAAGCTTGGAAGTTTAATAAGTTCTTCGTTATCGAAATTATATACAAACGGTCTAGTCGAACCAGTTTCTTTCGTAAACGTTTTGAGACTTTCTTCAGTGTGAATAAATTTCATAAACGCCTCCGCCGCAGCGAGATGTCCTCCCTTTGCGTCCGGATTCATAAATACCATTGACCCCAATCCGCCTATATAAACCTGCTTATTGCCAACGTTAGCGTCAGTCGCATGCGGGATCGGCATTAAACCGAATCTCCTGTTTGCTTTAGAATAACTTGCGTCCGTCGAAGCCATAGCGTCGAAAATAGCATTAGCCTCTCTCTGCCACCATGTGCCGTCGAATAAAATCGCAATAGGCTCGTTGTTCATTCCGCTGTAAAGGTAAGTTGACTGAGCAGAAAGATGCGTTTCCGATCCGCTGTTTGACAGAGTATGGAAGTTCGATAAATCAGTCGTAATATTTTTTATGAATTGTAACGTTTGATATTTACCGTATTGTTGCTGTAACTTCCATGCATTGTCCGCATTAATGGTCTCAGAAGACAAGGATACTTCACCACCGCTAATCGTCGCAATGTCATTGGCTTCCCCGTTAAATGTGAAATTAAGCATCATCTGCTCTTTACCTTCGTTCGTCGCCCAAAAATGAGTAAACGCTTTGGTCGTATAGTCTATAACTTTACCCGCATAATGCATGGGGATAACGCCCCTGTCTTTCATTCTTTGAAGCAATACGTAAAAATCGGCATAAGTGGCAGGCATACCGTCGTCAAACGTTCCGTATTTACCGTCGGGGCCTTTAGAGCGTTCACCTGTTGCGCCAGCCCATCTCGCCACGCCGGTTGCTCCGTCATCATATGCTTTACTAAAATATAAAGATTTAGACTCGAACAAGTCGATATCATAAATCATTCCGTTCATTCCCTCATGGAATGGAATAGCATAGTACTTGTTTTCCGAAGTCTTATAGAAATCTCCCCAAGAGCCGTAAGAGTTCATCTTATCGACTATGCTGGCGTCACCGTCTGCAATGTGTTCGTTGACAAGGCTGGTTATGTCTCGCATCGCCCCCTGACCTATAAAGTCGTAATAGTTAGTGTTCTCAGTGAAAAATATTGAATCACGAGAGTTGGCAACCGTCTCTACTTTCGGCGGAGCATCTTCATTATCGAGAATAACTTGGACGCCTTTTTTCCCTTCTTCAAAAGAATACTCGGCATATTTTTCCGAAAAACTCTTTCCGATAGTCTTTATCCAATCCCCACCAAAACCGGCATTGTAGTTATAAATGTATAACTGCGTCTGTTCAGTGTTGATTGTCTCATTCTGTTGACGACGCCCTGTATTATCGTCTCCGCAACTTACCGCCGACACAATAACCATACATGCAAGAGTAACACCTAACATTTTTTTGATTTTTTTCATTTTAGCCCTCCAACAAATAAAATAATTGTTACTGATATTATTTTACTTCTTTTTATCACCTTTGTCAATAGAAAATCATGTTTGCTATTCCTTATTTAGTGCTCTATTTTCCAAACTATTTAAAAAACATTGTTTGCAAAATTTGCTCTTCCAATCATAATATAATTATTAAATATATAAAATAAATAGTTTTTAATAAATTTTCATAAAATATTGAAATAAATTGAATGTTGCTAAAATACATATTTTTACAAATTATAATAATGCCATAAGTATGTTTATTATTCCGTATTTATTTCTTTATTTTCCGTTTTGGTTAAAAAACTTGACAACTAAAACGCATCGTGCTATAATTACAAAACAGGAGTTTAGATAATGCAAAACGCTTTTATTCGTCACAAAATACCATTAGTAATAAATGTAACTGCCTTTTACACGTTCCATTACCATGAATATTCGCCGAGTTTTGTATTTAAAGGTGAATCACACAACTTTTGGGAACTCGTTTACATAGACTCAGGCACGGTCTTTTTCAGTCGTAACCACAAA
>CADBUU010000133.1 GCA_902797945.1 uncultured Eubacteriales bacterium
CCCACATACGCCTATATGAACGATTATTACGGAAAACTCTATCATTACGATTGTTACAGGCTTTCTTCGGGTGAGGACGCCGAGGCTCTCGGACTTACCGAATATTTTTACGGTAAGGGGATAAGCGTCGTCGAATGGAGCGAAAATATCGCCGACGTTTTACCGGAAAAATGCAAGACGGTAATTATCGAAAAAATCGGAGAGGAGGAGAGGAAGATAACTTTATGAATTACCTTGCCGTTGACACGAGCGGAAAATGGCTTACAGTAATTGCGAAAGGGAATAAGAAAAGCGTAAGATATATGAAAGATTGCGCGCTATCTCATTCCGTCGTGCTATTAGACGAGATAGAAAAAGCGCTTTCGGAAGCGGAAACGACCTTGAAAGATATTGACGTTTTCGCCTGCGCCGTAGGTCCGGGATCGTTTACGGGAATAAGAATAGGCGTTTCGACCGTAAAAGCGTTTGCTTTTGCGAACGAAAAAAAGGTTTTGTCTGTAACTTCTTTCGATACGCTCGCATACGATAGAACGAACGGAAAGAAAAAACTTGCCTTGATAAACGCCGGGCACGGTAATTATTACGGGAGGATTTATTTTCAAGACGAAATGCGCTCGGAGCCTTTTTTCGCTTCTGCGGAAGATATAAAAAAAATGGGCGAATTCGAGGAAATTGTCTGCGACGAGTTGCCGCCGTTTGAAAATTGCGTTATAGCAAACGTCGTAAACGGCTTTGAAAAGGCGGTTGAAGAAAATTTGCATAACGCCGTGTCAGACGTCGAAAGTCTAATTCCTCTCTACGTCAAAAAAAGTCAGGCGGAGGAAGAGGCGAAGTGATAAGGCGTTGGGCATACGTCGACAACGCTCGGATAGCCGAAATGGAAGAGAAGTATTTTCCCGACCCTTGGAATTTCAAGATGCTCGCAGGAACTTTTCTTCTCGATAATTTCGTCGGGCTCGTCGAAGAAAGAGAGGGAAAAGTCGTCGGTTATATCGGTTCGACTTATTGTATCGACGAAGCGGAAATAACTCTCGTCGCCGTCGACGAAGATTACAGGCGCAGAAAAATCGCGACTACGCTTTTCGACGAACTCTTTCGCATTTTAAAAGAAAAAGGAGTGGAAAGAGTTCTTCTCGAAGTTAGAAGAAGCAATTATTCCGCCCAAAAATGTTACGTTAAAGCAGGTTTTTCGGTTCTTTCCGTCAGAGAGGGATATTATCCCGATAAAGAGGACGCGCTTATTATGGAGAAAAGAATATAAAAACCTTATATAACGGTTTGTCCGCCGTAGATAAAGGACGTGGAAAAGTTATTCTGTTTTTACACGGGTATCTTTCAAGTAAAGAAAGTTTCCGTTTTCAAACGGAATTTTTTTCGGCTTTTTTCAGGGTGGTAGCCGTCGATATGACGGGATTCGGCGAAAGTAAAGAAATGGAATACCCCTATTCGGTAGACGATTACGTCAAAGAAATAAGGGGAGTTATAGACGCTTTGGGCGTCGAAAAAATCGACGTGGTCGCTCACTCGTTCGGCGCGAGAGTGCTTGTAAAACTTCTTGCCGTAGACAACAGAGTGGATAAAATAATACTTACGGGCGCCGCCGGATTAAAAAAGAGAAAGGGAATAAAGTATTATTTTAGGAGAGGGGCATTTATAATTTTAAGGAAATTTCTTCCGAAAGATAAATTAAAGGTCTTTTATTCTCCCGATTATCTCTGTTTGTCGCCCGTTATGAAAAAAAGTTTCAGACTGATAATCGATGAAGATCTGACAAGTTATTACAGGAGAATAAAAAACAGAGCGCTGATAATTTTCGGCGCCTCTGACAGAGAAACGCCCGTGAGGACGGCGAAACGAATGAAGAAACTCATAAAGGGAAGTAAACTTCAAATTTTGCCGAATTCGGGGCATTTTTGTTTTTGCGAAAAACCCGACGAGTTCAACTCGAAGGCGTTTATTTTTTTAATGGAGAAATAAAAATGTATTTTATCCTATCGTTTATCTGTCTTTGCTCTCTCGCGATATCGTTGGATATTTTATCCATATATCAACAATGCGGATATTCTTTCGGGGAGTATTCGGAATGGCTATATCTTAAAGGGTGGAAAAGAAGACTTAAAATTGTTTTTCCGTCCGTGTTTTCGGCGGTAATATTTTACTTGTCGAAAAAACTTGAAATCGGCGAAATTATACCCGTTTTAACAGCCGTCGCAGTCTTTTCGACGCTTGCCGTCTATTTTGCGTTGAAACCGAAACTGAAAATCAAGCCCGTCGCGACTTTTAGGTTTATAAGAACGACCGTCGTTGCGTTTGTCGTTTCCGTTGTCGTTTTGGTGGCTTTTTATTGCCTTATCGGCTTTTATTCGGTAGTTTTTTGCATTTTTACCGCAGAATATATATCCCTTGCCGGGGCGCTTCTTCTTCCGTATGACAAACATAAGAAAAAGAAGTATATAAAAAGAGCGAGAGAAAAACTTGCGAAAAAGAAAAATCTTATTAAAATAGGCATAACGGGCAGTTGCGGAAAAACTTCGGTAAAAAACTATCTCGCCGTTATTTTAGAGGGTAAATACAAGACGTATATAACGCCGAAATCTTTTAATACTCCGCTCGGAATATGTAGAGCGATAGAGGGAATGCCCGAAGACGCCGAGGTGTTTATAGCCGAAATGGGAGCGAGAAGAAAAGGGGATATTAAAGAACTTTGCGATATTGTAAAGCCCGACGTCGGAATAATTACCACTCTTACCGAACAGCATATTAAGACGTTCGGAAGTATGGAAAGGCTTAAAGATACGAAATACGAACTTATAGAGGGGCTTGAAGGTGGTTTTGCTGTGTTTTCTTCGGATGACGAAGGAAGCGTTGAACTTATGCGCAGATGTCCAACCGAAAAGTATTCCGCGGGCTTTAACGGGGAATTAGTAAAGGTAAAAGATTATTTTTTAAAAGACGGCAAAAGTAGAATGACGTTCATAGTAGGAGGAAATGATTATTCGGTTGAAAGCAACCTTTTGGGTAGGCACAACGCCCTCGATTTAAGCCTTGCGTTTGCGGCGTCTTTAAAACTCGGAATGAGGGAAGAGGAGATAACGGATAGAATAAAACGGATAATTCCCGTTGAACACAGGCTCGAACTGTTAAAGACGGATAACGGAATAACCGTAATAGACGACGGATACAACGCAAACCCTCTCGGAATGAGAAGCGCCGCAGAGGCGTTGAAAAGTTTCGGAGGGCGAAAGTTTGCCGTCGTTTCGGGAATAGTCGAAGGCGGAAAACAAAGCGAAAGATTAAATAAAGAGGCGGGAGAGATATTCGGAGAGGTTGCCGACTATCTGATTGCGGTCGGTAAAAACTCCGAAATTATTTCGGAGGGAGCAAAAGGTAAAAGCGTTGAAGTATTCGGGGCGAAAGACCTTGAAGAGGCGAAAGGAATACTTTATTCTTTTTTAAAGAAGGGAGATACGGTGATATTTATCAACGACCTTCCGGATAAATATTGAAAATGGAGGAGATAAAATGAAAAATATACTTGTTTTTTTCGGCGGAGTTTCGTGCGAACACGACGTTTCGGTCATTACGGGAGTAATGGCGGCTAATTCTTTAAAGGGAGGAAACTATAATCCCGTTCCCGTCTATATAGACGAAAGCGGCGAGTGGTATAGCGGAAATAGTCTTTTCGACGTCGGAACGTATAAGTCTTTCAACGTAAAGAAAGTTTATAAAGTTGCGCTCTTTTCGGGCGACGATAATCTTTACCGTGTTAAAAATAATAAAATAAAGAAATTATGCAAGGCGGACGTCGCAATAAATTGTCTTCACGGACTGAACGGTGAGGACGGAAGTCTTTCGGGGCTTTTGCAACTTTCGAAAATTCCTCTTGCCTCTCCTCCCACGTTTGCCTCGGCGGTGTCTATGGATAAATATTATACGAAACTGTTGCTCGCAGGGTTAAGCGTCGCGTCTGCGCCATATCTCAGAATTTGCAGGGATAACTTTGAACGAAGTAAAGATTTTGCGGTCGGGTTTGTCAAAAAGAAACTCGGATTTCCCGTTATCGTAAAGCCGGCGAATCTCGGAAGCAGTATAGGAATTACGAAAGTAGACGAAGAAAAGGGGCTTATACCCGCCCTCGATCTCGCTTTTAAATACGACGGAAAAGTAATAGTCGAAACGGCGTTCGAAGGTTTTCGAGAAATAAATTGCGCTTGCTATAAGTCGGGAGATAAATATTTCGTTTCCGAATGCGAAGAGCCGTTTGTAAGCCGCGATATATTGTCTTTTGCGGATAAATACGGCGGAGAGAGCGAAAAAAAATTCCCTGCCGATTTAGAGCCTCGTGTTTCCAAAAAAATCAAGGAAATAGTCAAATACGTCTATCGGAAACTCGATTTCAGAGGGGTTATAAGGATAGATTTTCTTCTCGTCGGCGACGATGTCTATCTCAATGAAATAAATTCCGTCCCCGGATCTCTCGCTTATTATCTTTTCTGTAAATCCACGGACGAACTTTCGGATTTTATAGAAAAACTCTGCGATGACGCAATATACGAAAGAAAAAAATTCGACGAAAATACTTTTACGTATAAAAGCGAAATACTAAGCGGCGGTTTTTCGGGTAAAGGGAAATTGTAAAGATTGCGGATTAACAAAAAATAAATCCTCTGCGTAGAATAAAATAAAAATAATTTTACTAAGGAGGAAAAATGTCGGAGTTTTATATAGCGCTTATATGGCTCGGTTTGGTTTTTGCGTTTACGGCTCTCGGTTCCGCCGTCGCCTGTCTGTTTTCCGACGGCGGAATAAAAAAGGTTTTTACTTATATTTCGGGTTTTTCGGGAGGGATAATGATCGCCGCTTCGGTGTGGTCTTTGCTTATTCCGTCGATAGAAAATTCTTCTTTTTCCGAAAACCTTTCGCTTATGATAACAACTTTCGGTTTCTTTCTCGGAATAGTCTTTATGCTTTTGGTAACCTTGTTTTTACCCGAAGACGAAAATCCCGAAAGGGGTTCTTTCAAAAGACTTTTCGTCGCCGTTACGGCTCATAATATTCCGGAAGGTCTTGCCGTCGGATTTGCTTTCGGCGGAGCGATATTGGGAAAACTTCCTATAGCTTCGGCAATCGCAGTCGCTCTCGGGATAGGGATACAGAATTTCCCGGAAGGGGCGGCGGTATCGATGCCGGCGAGAAAGGTTTTCGGTAAACGCAAAGCGTTTTTATACGGAGCGGCGTCGGGAGCGGTCGAACCGATTGCGGGAATAATCGGATTTTTTGCCGTCGGAATACTCTCCGAAATACTTCCCGTTTCTATGGCTTTCGCCGCCGGAGCAATGGTTTTTGCGACTGTAAGCGACGTTTTGCCGAGTTCGCTCGATCAAAGCAAGATACAAACTTCCGTAGGCTTTTCGTTCGGATTTATTTTAATGATGGCGCTCGACATTCTTTTCGGCTAACTAAAACCGCTTTTCTTAATAAATTTTATAAAAAGTAAAATAAAAGTCAATTATTGTTTATTTTCGGTTGACTTTTGTTTTTATATAATGTATAATAAAAACGTAATAAGTCAAAAATGAAAGTTACGGAAGATTTTTATGGACGTCTATTATATCGTAATAGGGTTTGCCGTCAGCGTTTTGGCTTGCGCGTTACTCTTAATAACGAATAAAAAGGGCATAAACGAAAACGGGCGGATAGAAAAGATATTCGCTTTAATTTTGTTTTGTCTTTTTTTCGTCCGCTATATGGGCGGAAGGGATAAACTTATAGATACCATAGGACTAAATATTCGTTCGCCTTTCGGGGTGAACGGACAGTCGAAAACACTTCTGTCGGTAATTCTGATGTGGTTCGGCTTCGCGTCGATAACGCTTATGACGACGTATCCCTTTTTTAAAGGCAAAGTCAAAAGTCTTGACGGCGCGGTAAAATATTTTGCGACTCCCGTTTTTTTCGTGAGCCTGATATTTATGGGTATTCTAACCGTTGCGATCGACGGCGCCGTAGCGGAGGAGAGCGTTTATTGGAGAGGAATAATATATTCCGCAGAAGTGGGATTTGCGCTCGGAATGTGCGCGTATTACTTTATTTGTAACTTTTCTTTTAGGTTCAGCCGTAAAAATTTCGTAGTCGGATTTTTTATAATAATCGGAATGCTTGCCGTATCTATGCCGAGTTATCTTTTTCAGGTAATATTCGGCGAGGGGAGCGCTGCGATAAAACTCAAAGATCTGACGGTATATCATAGGATTGCTATCTACGGGGCTCTTTTGTCCCCTGCGCTCATATATTTTCTTTTCAGAAGATTCGATTACGAAGTAAAAAGATACGTTCTTTTATTCGTCAGTCTTGCGGCGATGCACAGTTATTGTTACGGCTATACCTTTCAAACCTTTTTAAACGTAACGTCGTGGCCTTTGCACCTTTGCAATACGGCGATGTTTATAGTTCCTCTTTGCCTTATCTTTAAGTGGGACAAACTCTTCTATTTTACGCTTTTTATTAACGTTTTGGGCGCGTTTTTCGCAATGCTTATGCCGAATTATTCCGATAGCGTCCGATACCTTTCGGCGCAGTCGATGCAGTTCTGGCTAAACCATTATTGCGCTTTCTTTATGCCCATACTTATAATTGCGCTCAGAATTTACGACAGACCGAAACTTAAACAGTTCATTTATTCGCTCATAGCGTTTGCGGTATATTTTTTGGTAATACTTTTCATAAACGCATGGTTTTCGAATTACGGCAGCGTCGATTTCTTCTTTATAAACAGTGACTTTATCGCCGATAAGTTGGGACAATGGGCGAAAAATCTTCGTAACGTCACGATAGATTTTACTGCTTTCGGACTTCGTTTCGTGTTTTATCCGATATATCAATCGCTTTTCTTCGTCGTTTACGTCGGGTTGGCGCTTGCGATGTGGTTTTTATACGAACAGTTCTTTCAGGTCGCGGACCTTTACTACGAGATAGGCGAGAGAAAAAAGAAAATAAGGGCGGACAGGCTTGCCCTTGAAGTTCAATTAAACGGAAGGAGTATAGATCAACCTATGAATCCCAACTCGCAGAATAAATTGATACTCAGAAATTTTTCGAAAAAGTATAATACGAGCGACGTGTTTGCCGTCAAAAACGCCAACCTTGAAATAGATGGCGGACAGATATTCGGCTTTTTAGGTCCGAACGGAGCCGGGAAAAGCACGATAATAAAAAGTATCGTCGGAATACAGTCTATTACTTCGGGGAGCATAGAAGTATGCGGATACGACGTTGAAAAACAGCCGATAGGCTCGAAACTTCAAATAGGGTTCGTTCCCGACCACTACGCTTTATACGAAAATCTTACGGGCAGGGAATACGTCAATTATATCGCCGACCTTTACGGCGTAAGTAATGAAGAGAGAAATAAGAGAATAGACGAATACGTTTATAATTTTAATCTCAGCAAGGCGTTCGATAATCAGATAAAGACCTATTCTCACGGAATGAAACAAAAGATATCCATAATGTCGGCTCTCGTGCATAATCCCAAACTATGGATTTTGGACGAGCCTCTTACGGGCCTCGATCCCGAGAGTATTTTTCAAGTAAAAGAGTGTATGAAAAAACACGCCAAAGAAGGCAATATAGTGTTTTTTTCAAGTCATATAATCGACGTTGTGGAAAGAATATGCGATAGGATCGCGATAATCAAAAGCGGCGAAATACTTTGCGAGAAGTCTGTCGCCGATATTGAAAATTCGGGAGAACAACTCGAAGATTTCTATATGAAAACGATAGGTGAAACTCATCATGACTGAGAGAGTAAAGGAAAAGGGTTCTTTGAAAAGAACGCTGAAAAACTTAATAACTCTCGTCGTTATGCAACTTAAAGAAAAGATGGACCTTTCGTATCTTGGCAATTTCAGAAAGACTCTGTTTAAGGCGGTTTATTTTGCGATTGAATTTATAGTTGTTACCGTTTTATGCTATTTTTTGTTCTATTTTTGCAAGGTATTTAAAGTGTTCTCGCTTGCCGACGACGTCCCGGTAAGCGTCGTGTCGTTGATTTTCACTTTAATGCTGTCGCTGTCCGTGATTTTCGGGACCGTAGGACTTGTAAAAGCGCTTTATTTGTCGAGAGATAACCTCGTTTTGCTGACTTTTCCGGCGAGTTCGTCGACGATATTTTTATCGAAGATAATAGTTTACTATATCTACGAACTCAGAAAAAACTTTATGTTTTTGATACCTTTCTTCGTGGGATACGGCGTTGCTCAGGGCTTTAAAATATACTATTACGGTTGGATTTTACTTACGTTTCTATTCGTGTCTTTATTGCCCGTTTTAATTTCGGCGCTTGTTTCGATACCCGCTTTGTTTATTTATCAAGGACTGAAAAGGGTAAAGGCGTTGCAATACGCAGTAGTAACCTTAGGCGTCCTCGCAATTGTTGGAGGTGTGTATTATCTCATCTCGTTGATTCCGCAAGATATCAATTTGCAGAAAAATTGGGGGTCTATATATTGGGAAATACAGGGTTTTTTGGACGGATATACTAATGCGTTCGCCCTTTTGTCGGGCTTGACCGAACTTATCGTCGGAAAGAGAATAGGAACGACTTATTATATTTTCAATTCCTCTACTTTGTTGTATTTCGGAATATTAGCGGGAACGCTAATACTTCTTACCGCCCTTTGTTTTCTCTTGTCGAAACCGTTGTTTTATAAAATGGCGTCGACGCCGTTTGAGTTCAAAAAGAAAAATGAACTCGCAAAAAGAAAGAACGTGGTCCGCTCACCGTTTATTTCGGCGGTCAGAAAGGAGATTTCCGTAGGACTCAGAAATAACGAAGCGGTAAACCTTTTCGTTCTTCTCGTAATTATTCAGCCGCTTGCGGTAGAACTTTTAAATAAACTTTATTCGGCTATGAATACGAGGTTTATCGGAATGCAGATGACGATAGCGTTTAACCTCTTGATAGTTCTTTTAATAAACCTTTCGTCAAACATTACGGTCGCAAGCGTTTACAGCAGGGACGGGGCGGCGTCTTACTTGAATAAAGTTCAACCGTCGGCATACGGGACCTTGCTCGTTTCCAAAATCGTAATAAACATTTTAGTCGGATTTTTAGGCGTCGTCGCCACGACTGTTATATTCGGCGTGTTCTATACGGAAATTATAGGCTTGCCTTCGGTAATACTCTTCGGGGTCACGGTATACTCGCTATTTCTCGCTCATCTTTTTTGGAGCGCGGAAATGGATATAATGAAACCGCAATACGAACAATACGCAACTTTCAGCGAACAAGCCAACAACCCGAATGAAAACCTATCCGCGATACTTTGTTTTTTAATATCGTTTATAGCGTTCGGGATAATAATGTTTCTTTCATTGGAAGGGACGTTCGGGGCATGGATAAAAATCTGCGTATTGGGAATAATCTTCGCCGTAATAAAAATCAGTTCCTATTTTACCAAAATCGGCGTGTTTTACGTCGGTAGGGAGTAAATTCGTATGAAAAAGGTCGTTATTATCTTAATAGGAGCGATATATATAGGTTCGGTTTTTATAGTTAACTTTTTCGGGCTTCAGATAGACTTTTTCTCTTCGTTCACTTACCAGGAAAGGATAGAGTGTAATACTATAACTCGTTTTTCGGGAGGAATGAGCGGAAATACTTTCGAGGGCAGGACCGACGAAAGAGGAATGAAAAATTTTACCGTAAAGTTTATCGACGGCGAATATACGAAAGACGAAGAGGGTTTAAAGACCAACCCCAACACTTTAAGGTTGGATTACAGGGTATATCCCGACAATGCGACCGATAAGAGTGTAAAAATAATCGCCGAGGAATCTAAGTATTACGTCGTAGACAATACGAAAGCGACGATAACCGTTTTAGACGCGCCACTCGGTATTCACGTTACTATTTCTTCCGCAGACGGAAGCAATCTGTCGGAAAAAATATATATTATCATTTATTAAACGTTTTAGGAGGAATATATGAAACTAACAAAGAAAATTTTAATTTTCTTAATTTCAGCGATTTTGGTCGCGTCGGTTGTTGCTTTTGCAACGAGTTGTTCGGGCAAGTTTGCTCCCAAATCGATTTCCGTTGACGGCGCTTCGGTAAAGACCGAATACGAAGTCGGGGAAACCGTCGATTTTTCGGGAATAAAAGTAACCGTAACATTTACCGACGACAGCAAGCAATCTTTCGGATTTGACGACGTCGAAGTATTGTTCGGCGAAGAAAAATTGGATAAGACGACCGATAAAATAACTGCCGAAAAGGGAAAGAAAGAAATAACGGTCAAGTATCAGAACGTTACTACCTTATTGACCGTAAACGTAATAAACGTCGTTGAGCCGGTCGACGAAGATCACAGATACGTCCTTTCCTTCGTATACGACGAAGAAACCAACAGGGCAAATAAGGCGAAAGACACCGATCTCGAATATGGTCAGGACGGATACAGAGGTCAATTTTATTCGTCCGACGAAATAATTCGTTTGGTCGGCGACGACAATGCTTTCGAACTTAAACCTATTGCGACTTTATTCGATCCCGAAAATCAAGAAATAGAAGTTTTGGGAAAATACGAATCCGAAGCTAATTTGTCTATCGTAAAAGAGGACGGAAGCAAGGAAGGTCTTGCGCTTTCCAAAGACGAAGAAAATCACACCGTTAAATATTACGACGAAGAAACTCTTTACGCGACTGCATATTACGAAGAACAAAAATATAAGTTTGAAGAAGCCTCTGTCGGCAAGCAAATCGAGATTTCGATAATGCCTACCGGCTATAACGTCGCTAAAACTCTCGAACCCGTCGTAGTAAACGTAAAAATAGTAGACGGCTTTAACGTTTATACCGCCGCTCAACTTTCGGTAATAGACAATACGCAGGCAAGCGAATGGGCGGACGTTAAAAACGCCAACGGGCTTTTGGACGTAAACCCGAGCGCCGTCGTTTTGCAAACGAATATAACCGTAACGGCAAAAGACCTTCCGTCTTCCTTCGTATATGAACTTACCGAAGGAGGAAAGGCTATCGACTATTATTATAATTCCGACCAGAATACGCCGATTCCGGAAGAAAAGGCTAAACTCGGCGATTACAGAATTAAAGATTGCGTGGACGTATATAAGAGATTTACCGCCGACGGGCAGACTTTCTCTTTCTACGGAAATTTCTATTCGTTAGACGCTTCTTCCGTTCCTCTCGTTTCTTCTTTTGCGGACGGCGAAAATCGCGACTATGAAGGCGATTTCTCCAACACCTCGCTCTTTAAGTTCAAAGGCAACGAAACTTCGACGAATAAGGGTTCATACGTCTTAAAAAATATCGACGTTATAGGGAACGCAAATAAGAGCGAACTCGTAGACGGAACGGCTAAACACAATCCCGTTTACGCAGGCGGACTTATTTTCCTTAAAATAACCGACGCGAACTCGAAAATAAGCAACGCTATTTTAAAGACTTTCTTTATTTCGGTATTCCCCGAAGGAAGCGGAAAGACTGAAATCGACCATTTGAAATGTTACGATTCTTATCAGAACGCAGGATTTTTCTGGAGCGGAATAGAGTGTTCTATAAAAGACAGCGATATCGAGAGCGCAGGCGGACCATTGTTCATTATGCAACACTGCGATCCCAAAGCCGCCGGATACGAAAACAGAATACCTAAACTTACGGTTGAAAACAGCATTCTCGAAAGTTACGTTACCGGAAGAGAGGTATGGTTTGTAAGCGTCAACGCAACCGAAGCGTTTTCTTCTCTTACCGCGCTCGACGCGCCTATGAGAAATTTCGGTAAAACGATATTGCGTTCGGAAGGGGATAATAATTTCGTCAACGTAATTTGTCTCGTTATGGCGAACGGTTCGGACGCGTCCGTTTTGGCAGACCCCGCGGCGCAAGGTTATTTCTCCAATAAGAAAAAGGATAAAACCTATTATATAGACAGGCTTTACAACACAAGCGAGTTCGGCGGATATTTAATGCAAGCCATGGTTAAATATCAGAGCGCCGTTCTTAACACTGATAACAGCGGATATATAGTTCCTCCGCAAAGCCAAGGAGCGGCGCTCGTAATATTCCCCGAAAATGCAGACGCTCAGGCTGTTCAATCGTCTTTATTTGCCGCCGACTGTATAACCGTCAATTTGGGCGGAATGGGCATAATGCTTGGACTTCAGAATTTAGCGGTATAAAAACACTGAAAATAAATCGTCGCCTTGTTAAAACAGGGCGGCGATTTTTATAATATGCTGTTTTTGTATTCTCTCGGAGTCATTCCGGTTATGCGTTTAAAAGTTTTCGTAAAATGGGGTAGCGAATCGAAACAAAGAAGAGAGGATATTTCCGAAAAACTCGTGTTGCTTCTTATAAGTTTTTTGCTTTCTTCTATTTTAAGTTCGAGATAATAACCGATTATCGAATTTCCCGTTTTCTTTTTAAAGGTTTTGCAAAGGGTTGTTTTGCCGTAGTGAAGGTGAACGGAAATATCGTCGAGTGTGATTTTTTTATATACGTTTTCTTCCAGAAGTTTAATAATTTCGTCTTCTAAGGTCTCCGAATTTTCGATTTTGGAAATAAATACTTCCGAAGAAGTCGGTTTAGCCGTTTCGACTCTGATGAGTTTTATGAGCAGTTCTTCGAGATTGTTTTTGATTATCTGCTCTCCGCCGATATTGTGGTTTTCCTTTAAAACGAGTTTTGAAAGGTTGGGATCGAAATCGGGAATAACGAAGGTGTTTTTCGCCTCCGTCATTATAGAGGAAAGTAAAAAACGAAGGTTGGAGGGAACGACGAAAAGTTTATCCTTGAAATACTTCATCGACTTCGATTTACAATCGAAAGTAACGATAAAAATATTCGCGTCCTTTTGCCCGTTGCATTTAACGCTGTGTAAAATGTCGGGCGAAATAAAAATAACGTCTCCCATTTTGAGTTCGAAAGGGTTGTTTTCCACGTAAACGGTAATTTGATTTTTGTCGCAGTAAATTATCTCCCAAAAATTATGCTTTTCTTCCGGAAAAGAATAGTTTTTCAAGAGTTTTTGGTAGTGGATGGTAACTATTTTGTCGATGTTAATAAGATTCGACAATTTGTATTTATAAAAAATTTTTTCTTCCATCTTTTTTACCTTTGTAAATTCTATCGGATACATTATAGCATAAGCGCAAAATTTTTGCAATATATTTTAAATAATTTATTGCGAAAGAAAGTATAAATAAAAAGAAATATTATCTCTTAACATTATTCGTCAAAGGGTATATAATATAAGAAAATATAATAAACAAGTATATGGAGGCGCAGGATGAAATTTTCACCCGAACTTGATAAAGGCTATAAGCCGATGTTCGTTTGGTTTACTGATTTCGTAAATCAGGCGAAAAAGGAAAAACATCACGAACTTAAAATTTGCGTAGAGAGAAACGACGGGTATAATTATATATATTCGTTCCCCGTGTTCGACGATGAAAAATACGACGAAAGAAATTGTAAAATGGCGGAAAGAATAGTAAAGACCATTTTATGGGTAGTCGGGGGATATAAGATATATTTATCCGGCGACGACAAGATATACGAATTTATAAAAAACGCCTATACGGACAAGGGGATAAGGGCGTTCGACAAAGGGTTTATGGAGAGGGTTTACGAAAGTAAATTCGAGGTAATAAACTGTAAAGCGGAAGAATTTCCCGAAGAAAAGAAGTGTTCGCTTTCGGTTGGGGGACATCTCGACGGGTGCCGTATCGGATTTGACGCCGGCGGTAGCGACAGGAAGGTAAGCGCGGTAGTAGACGGCAAGGTCGTATACAGCGAGGAAGTCGTGTGGTTCCCAAAGATAAATTCAAATCCCGATTATCATTACGGCGAGATATTAAAGGCTATGAAGACCGCCGCTTCCAAAATGCCGAGAGTAGACGCTATCGGCGTATCTTCGGCAGGCGTTTACGTCAACAACAGAATAATGGTCGCTTCGCTTTTCTTAAAGGTTAGCGACGAAGATTTCGATAAAAAAGTAAAAAATATGTATATCGACGTTGCGAAAGAGATAGGAGACGTTCCCCTTGAAGTTGCTAACGACGGCGACGTAACCGCTCTTGCCGGCGCCATGGATTTAAACGACAACGAAGTTTTAGGTATTGCGATGGGAACGAGCGAGGCGGTCGGATATATAAACGGACAGGGCGGAATAAACGGTTGGCTTTCGGAACTTGCGTTTGCGCCCGTCGATTACGACGAAAACGCTATGGTCGACGAATGGAGCGGAGATTACGGTTGCGGAGTAAAATATTTCTCGCAAGACGGCGTAATAAAACTTGCCGAATTGGGCGGTTTTAAATTCGAGGAAGGTTTAAGTCCTGCCGAAAAACTTAAAGTAATTCAAAAACTTATGGAAACGGGCGACGAGCTTGCGTTAAAGATATATAACGATATCGGCGTTTATCTCGGATATACGCTTGCTTATTATTCACTCTTCTACGATATAAAGCACGTTCTTCTCCTTGGAAGAGTAACGAGCGGAGAGGGCGGAAATATCATAATGGAGAAGGCGAAAGAGGTTGTAAAAGCCGAATTCCCCGACCTTAAATTCAAAATCGAAATGCCCGACGAAAAGAACAGACGTGTCGGACAAAGCATAGCGGCAGCATCGCTTGCCGCTACGAGATAAAAGGAGAATAAAAAATGAAAGTAATAATAGCAAAAAACTATGAAGAAATGAGCAAAAAGGCATTCGAGGTAATGAGCGAGGTCGTAAAGAACAACCCCAATGCGGTTATAGGTCTTGCAACGGGCTCGACGTCTATCGGCTTATATAAAGAAATGATAAAAGACCATAAGGAAAACGGAACGAGCTATAAAAATATAAAGACGG
>CADBUU010000134.1 GCA_902797945.1 uncultured Eubacteriales bacterium
ATTGTCCGACGGTCTACCCTTCGCTTCGAATATCCTCTTTATAGCGTCGCCGTCAAACGCCGACGCTCCGAGCCCGTATACCGTCTCGGTCGGAAATGCGACGGGAAGTCCTTCATCGATATATTTTTTTGCTTTTTTTAGTGATTTTTCGTCTATTTTAAGTATTTCCGTATTAAACATCGGATTTTCAGAACACCTCTTCGACTTCCTCGGTCGCGTCCGCTATTTCGTCTCCGATAGGCGGTTCGTCGGGAGGAGGAACGTCTTCTACCTCTCCGCTTTCTCTTTTCTTGAAATTATTTCTTTCGGGAGGGGCTTCCATATCGTCCATAAATCCCGCGGGAGGATTGACGAACTTGGATTTTTCGCCCTTGAATAAAAGTTCGAAAGTATCGCATGCCCCCGCTCTGTTTTTAGCGAAAATTATTTCAGCGACGTTCTTTCTGACTTTTCCCTGCATAAGTTCTTTTTCTTCAGCCGCAAGGTCGGGACGATGAATAAACATTACTATATCCGCGTCCTGCTCTATCGCGCCCGATTCTCTCAAATCGGACAAAACAGGTCTCTGCCCCTTTCTTCCCGTTACTTGACGGGATAACTGCGAAAGCGCTATAACGGGAACGTCGAGTTCCTTCGCTATCATTTTAAGTCCTCTCGATATTTCGGTTATTTCCTGTTGACGGCTGTCGCTCTTCGTTACGGCGTTCATAAGTTGTATATGGTCGACGACGACGAGGTCGAGTCTTCCTTCCCTCGCCTTTACTCTTCTGCATTTTGAGAGAATTTCGGGACAAGTCGTCATCGAAGTATCGTCTACGAATATTTTGGTTTTAGATAATACTTTATTTGCAACCCAAAGCCTTTCCCAATCGTCGTTTTCGAGTTTTCCTTTATTCGCGGCTTGACCGGAAACGTTTGCAACCGAACAAAGCATTCTCTGTTCGAGTTCTTCCTTCGTCATTTCAAGCGCAAATACGGCGCAAACCGCATTTTCCTTTATCGCCACGTTTTCAACTATATTCATCGAAAACGTCGTCTTACCTATTGAGGGACGAGCGGCAAGAATAATAAGATTTCCCTTGTGAAGCCCGTTGGTCAGATCGTCAAGTCCGGTAAAACCCGTCTTTAACCCCTGAAAATAATTCTTGTCTTTCTGAATACTTTCGAATTTTGAAATGATATTTACAAACCCGTCGCTGATGTTGGTAAGTTCGCTTTTATCAAGCGCCTCGGATATATCGTATATCGACTTTTCCGCAAACGCAAGCGATCGCCTATGGTCGGTGGACGACGCAGCGTCGTCCTCTATCGCCTTGGCGCCTATCATAAGCCTTCGAAGAGTCGCGTCTCTCTTTACTATATCGAGATAATGCTTATAATTCGAAGCGGACGGAGTGATCCCGGCAAGTTCCGTGAGATATTTCATTCCCCCTGCCTTTTCAAGCGTGCCTTCCCCCTCCATCTTATCGGAAAGAGTAACTATGTCGACGGGCTTATTTTCTGCGAATAATTTTTTCATCGCCGAAAAAATCATCTTATGCGATTCGGGTAAAAAATCTCTCTCGCTTACTTCCGACATTATGTCGAACTGTAAATCGAGGTCGATAAGTATCGAACCGAGAAGTGATTGTTCGGCTTCGAGATTATACGGCAATTCGTTCGTTTTCCGCTGAGGCATACTTTTACCTCTCCTTTGTTTTCTTTTTAAAGATTTTCAAATTCATCGAGAGTTTCTTCAAAAGACTTCATAGCCCACTTAAAGGCGTCTTTCTTCGTAAGATCGACTCCCGCAAGTTTTAAAAGTTCCACGGGACTGTCCGATCCTCCCGACGATAAAAACCTGAAATATTCGTCGACGGCTTTTTGTCCCTCGCTGTATATTCTTTCCGCAATAGATATGGCGCTTATTATTCCGGTTGCGTATTTATAGACGTAGAACGCCCTGTAAAAATGAGGTATTCTCGCCCATTCCATCGCTATTTCGTCGTCGGAAACAATATCCGTTCCGTAATATTTTTCATTTAACGCTTTATATTCTTTACTTAGATAATCTTTTGTTAAAGGTCTGCCTTTTTCCGCAGAATCGTGAGCGATAAACTCAAATTCCGCAAACATCGTCTGACGGAAAAGCGTCGTCCTTATCATATCCATATAATACGAACACAAATATTTCTTAACTTTTTTGTCTTGGGTAGTTTTTAAAAGATATTTGAGAAGAAGAACTTCGTTTACAGTGCTTGCGACTTCCGCCACGAAAATTTTATAATCGGCTTTCGCCTTGGGCTGAGCGGCGTCGGACTTATAAGAGTGCATAGAATGACCGAGTTCGTGCGCTATGGTAAACACGTCGTGACTCGTCGGCTGATAATTCAAAAGAACGTATGGGTGCTTTAAAGCATAAACGCAAACGCTATACGCTCCGCTCCTCTTGCCTTCGGTTTCTTCTACGTCCATCCACCTTTCGTCGTGAGCCCTTTGAAGAAGTTTTCCGTAATCCTCGCCGAGGGGCGCAAGTCCTTTCTTTACGAGTTTAAACGCCTCTTCGAAATCGAGTTTGATATCGGCGTCTTCGACTAACGGAACATAAATATCCCACATATTGAGAGTATCTACGCCCAGAATTTTTTTCCTGTCCGCTATATAGCGGTGAA
>CADBUU010000135.1 GCA_902797945.1 uncultured Eubacteriales bacterium
GGAGCAATAAGAAACCTCGATCCTAAGGTTACCGAAAAGAGAAAACCGGAAATATTGTTTTACAATATAAATTATATGTCGGACGGAGATTTGAGTTCGCAAGTCGAAATTTTCGATTTTCTTAAAAATAACGGATTTAAGACTTTTGATTATTTGAAAATATGTTCAAATATCGAAGAGGTAAAACGGGCGATTGAAGAAATTGAAGTGGAAAGGAAAAAAATCGACGTATTGACCGACGGGGCCGTTGTAAAATTAAACCAAATAAAATTCAGAGATATTCTCGGTTATACGGATAAATTTCCCAGATGGGCGATCGCTTATAAGTTTGAAGCGGAAGAAGCCGAAACTCTTCTTAAAGAAGTTAGGTGGCAAGTCGGTAAAACCGGGAAATTGACGCCGCTTGGAATACTAAAAGCCGTCGAACTCGGCGGCGCTACCGTGCGAAAAGCGACTCTTAATAATTATGGTGATATAATTCGGAAAAAAGTAAAAATCGGAGCAAACGTTTTAATAAGGAGAAGCAACGAAGTTATTCCCGAAATACTCGGCGCAATCGGAGAGGAAATCGTCGGTGAAGAAGTTAAAAAACCACGTTTTTGTCCGTATTGCGGTTATGAAATTAAAGAAGTCGGCGCAAATTTATTTTGCCCGAATAAAAATTGCAGACCGAGAGTAATTGCTAAAATTGCGAATTTTGCTCAAAAAGACGGAATGAATATCGACGGTTTTTCCGAAAAGACAGCCGATTTGTTGTATAATAAAATAAATTTGAGAAATTTTTCGGATCTTTACCGTATAAAAAAAGAAGATCTTATCGACATCGAAGGTTTTCAAGATAAAAAAATAAGCAATCTTCTTTCTTCTATTGAAAAATCCAAAAAGGTTTCTTTATCGAATTTTATTTATGCGCTCGGAATAGAAGGCGTCGGCAAAAAGACTTCGAAAGATATCGCAAAAAGATTTGAAAACATTAAAAATATTTCTTCGGCTCAAGTCGATGAACTTGCCGAAATTCCCGACGTAGGCGTGGTTATTGCCGATAATATAGCAAGTTATTTTAAAGATGAAGAAAATTTTTCCGAAATTGAGAAATTATTCGACTCAGGCGTTGAAACTTATACCGAAAAACAATCTTTTGGAGGCGTTTTTTCGGGAGAAAAGGTTGTTTTGACGGGGACTCTTTCTGATTTTACCAGAAGCGAGGCTTCCGACATAATCGAAAAAGCAGGGGGAGAAGTGGTCGGCTCCGTTTCAAAAAATACAACTTTGGTTATTGCAGGCGAATCGGCAGGAAGCAAGCTCGATAAAGCAAAAAAGTTGGGAATTAAAATTATCGATGAAGAACAATTTAAATTGTTGTTAAACAGTTGATAAAAAAATAGAAATGTGTTAAAATATTTAGGATTATATGGGGAGGTTTTACTTATGCAAAGCATGACGGGTTACGGGAAATCCGAATTTTGCGAAGGGGGAATTTCTCTTGTCGTTGAAATAAAGACCGTAAACAATAGGTTTTTGGACGTTATTCCCAAATATCCGCGTTCATTTATTTCTCTTGACGATTTAATAAGAAAAACTATTCAAAATAAAATCAAAAGGGGAAGAGTAGAACTTTTCGTAAGTTATTTAAACACAGAAGATAACGGCAAATCGGTAGTTGTCGATAAAAGCCTTGCTTTAGGCTACGTCGAAGCAAGCAGAGTTTTATCCGACGAATTTAATCTTCAGGACGATATGACTACGTCCATCCTCATGCGTTGTCCCGACGTAATTTCGGAAAAAATAAACGAAAATTCCGAAGAAAGAATTACTGAAATTTTAACGGACACATTGATAAAAGCGCTTGATAATCTCAATTCAATGAGAGAAACCGAAGGTGAAAAGTTGAAGCGTGATATTTTGACAAGGTGTAAGGAAGTAGAAAGGCTTGTTTCAGAAATCGAACTAAGAGCGCCGCTTATAAAGTCTGAATACGAATCGAGATTAAAAGAAAGAATGGCCGAAATTCTCGGAGACGTCAAATATGACGAAACGAGACTTTTGACCGAGGTTGCGATTTTTGCCGATAAATCTAATATCGACGAGGAAATCACAAGGTTAAAAAGTCATATCTCACAACTTAAAATGATTTGCGACGGAAAAGAA
>CADBUU010000136.1 GCA_902797945.1 uncultured Eubacteriales bacterium
AATATTTATAACCTCGTTTTTTTGAGGTTTACGTTGATTTGCGGGACTTAAAATATGGAAATAAAAGGACTTGACGAAATTTTAAAAAGGGTGGAAAAACCCTCTCGTTACATAGGCGGAGAATACGGGGAAAGGGATCTTAAACCGGGCAAGCTTAATTATTGCCTTTGTTTTCCCGACGTTTACGAAGTGGCAATGAGCAATTTGAGCCTTCGTATAGTTTCCGAGGTGCTGAATTCCGTCGACGGGGTGAGTTGCGACAGGTGTTGCGCTCCTTGGCCGGATTTCGGCAAGGAACTTAAAAACGGAGGATTAAACTTATATTCTCTCGGAATGAAGATGCCCCTTAAAGATTTCGATATGATAGGCTTTACGCTTCAATACGAAATGAGTTATACGACAATTTTGTATATGTTAGACCTCGGCGGAATACCGCTTAGAAGAGAGGACAGGGGAGATGATTATCCCATAATTCAAGCCGGAGGACCGTGCGCGGTAAATCCCGAACCCCTTGCCGATTTTATCGATATTTTCGTAATAGGCGACGGCGAAGAAAGTATGAAAGAACTCGCCGAACTTAAACTCTCTTGTCCGAACAAAAAAGAATTTTTAAAAAGAGCGACAGATATACAGGGAGTATACGTTCCGTCGCTCGTGGACGTAAAATATAACGATAACGGAACTATATCGGGGTTTTCTATTGAAAAGCCCATAAAGAAGTCGTTATGTAAAGACTTGGATAAAGGGGCGTTTCCCCATAAGATGCTCGTTCCGAACTGCGAAAGCGTTTTCGACAGAGCGGTAATAGAAGTCATGAGAGGGTGTTACCGCGGTTGCCGATTTTGTCAGGCAGGGTTTATATACCGTCCCGTTCGTCCGAGGAAACCGGACACGCTTGTAAGCCAAGCGGTCGACCTCATAAAGAACACGGGATTTGACGAGTTGGGCTTAAACAGCCTTTCCACGGGAGATTACCCATATTTAAAAGAACTTATAGATAAACTGAAAAGGGAGTTGCCGGAAGAGACGAAACTCGCTTTGCCGTCTTTAAGGCTTGACAGTTTCGACGGCGAATTCGTTCAGGAGAGCAAGAAAAATTCCCTTACCTTTGCTCCCGAAGCGGGAACGCAAAGGTTGAGAAACGTAATAAATAAAGACATAACCGAGGACGACGTCGAAAGAGGGCTGAATATGGCGTTCGATATGGGATATACAGGAATAAAACTTTATTTTATGTTCGGACTTCCTACCGAAACGGACGAAGACGTTTTGGGAATTTGCGACATAGTCGACAGGATACGAAAGATATACTCGGCAAACCCGTCGAGGGCGAGAAATTTGAGGATAAGCGTCAGCGCGTCCACTTTTATTCCGAAACCGTTTACACCCTTTCAATGGGAAGCGCAGATCACCTCCGACGACGTCAAACATAAAGTCGAACTTTTAAGGAGCCGTTTGTTCAGCAGAAATACGTATTTAAGTTGGAACGATTTCGAACTTTCGGAAATGGAAGCCGTTCTCGCAAGAGGGGATAGAAGACTTGGAAAAGTAATAGAACTTGCTTATAAAAAAGGCTGTTATTTCGACGGTTGGACAGATTATTTTAAACCGAAAGAATGGAACGAGGCGTTCGACGAAGTCGGGATAGACAAGAGATTTTATACGAGAGAATGGGGAGAGGACGAAATACTTCCTTGGGACTTTATAGACGTTTTCGTCGATAAAAAATTTCTTTTAAAAGAAAGGAAGAAAGCGTATAACGCAGAGGTTACGGGAAGTTGCAAGGGCGGCTGTAAGGGTTGCGGAATACAGAAAATTTACAGGTGCGACGTATGATTTTGTTCAGGTATACTAAAATTTACGGGGCGGAATACGTTTCTCATCTCGACGTTTTAAGGCATCTCGGCAGAACGTTTACGAGGGCGGGGATAAAAGTCGGGTATTCGCAAGGTTATCATCCCCATAAACTTATATATATGTCCGCTCCGATAGGCGTAGGAATGAAGAGTTTGTCCGAGTATTGCGTCGTCGATACGACCGAAAGCGCCGAAACGTTCAAGGAAAAGTTCAACGAGTATTCGCCCAAAGGGATAAAGTGCCTCGGCGCTTGGGAAACGCCTAAAAAGGTCGGCGTTGCGAGCGATATAGTCAAGGCGAAATACAGGATAAAAGGAATAAAAGAGTTTTCGATAGGCGAGGTTTTAGATAAGAAGTCGTTTATTATTACAGACAGAGAGGGGCAAGAAAAAGACGTTCGGGACCTCATATATTCCGTTAAACGGGAAGGGGAGGACCTTATTTGCGTCCTCGGTTTCGGGAATGGTTTAAGGGCTGAAAAATTCGCCGCCGCATTAAAAGAAAAATTCGGCGGAGGGGATATAGACATAACCAAAGAGGAGGCGCTTATTGCAGACGGAACACCGTTTGAAAATATTCTGAAAAATATATGGCTGTAAGTATTTATATTGACAGTTTCGGGGGAAACTACGTCGGAGCCGTTGCGGACGGCAATAAACTTATCGAATACAGGATCGAAAAAAAGAACAAGACGGTCGCTATCGGGAGTGTCTTTAAGGGCAAAGTCGAAAACGTTCTTTCGGGTATGCAGGCGGCGTTTATAAACGTCGGGCTCGAAAGGAACGGTTATCTTTCGGCGGACGATATGCTTATGGATAGAGCCGAACTCGAAGGGAAAATAGAACTTCCCGATATTTCTTCGCTTAAAGAGGGCGATGAGATAATGGTGCAGGCGGTCAAGGATCCGGCGGGAAGTAAAGGCGTCAGATTGACTACGAATTTGTCTTTTGCCGGAAGATACGTCGTCTATATGCCGACCGTCGATTTCGTCGGCGTTTCGAGAAAGGTAACCGACGAAATGACGAGGGAAAAACTCATCAAGTTTGCCGACGGACTTCGCCCCGAAGGACAGGGGATAATAATAAGGACCGCAGGGGCGGAAGCCTCGAAGTCCGAAATAAAAAGGGAAATACGTTTCCTTATCAAGATGTTCGGAGAAATAGAAAAAGTATACTCGGTAAGCGCCGCGCCGTCATGCGTTTACGAAGAGGGCAATCTTGCTTTCCGACTTATAAGAGACGTCTATTCGGACGAAACCGAAAAAATAGTTGTGTCCGATAGGGAGATTTATGAAAAAATCAAAGGGCACGCTTCCGGGATAGGCGGCGGTTTAAAGGGAAAACTTCAATTTTACGACAAGAAGAGGGATATGTTCGCCTTTTACGGACTAAACATAGAAGTCGATAAACTTCTCGGAAACAGAGTTGTTCTCGAAAACGGAGCATATCTCGTAATAGATAAAACCGAAGCGCTTACGGTCATCGACGTCAACACGGGAAGTTTCGTCGGAAACGACAATCTCGAAGACACGGTGTTTAAAACCAATTCGCTGGCGGCGGAAGAGATAGCAAGGCAACTTCGCCTCAGAAATATTTCCGGGATAATAGTCGTCGATTTTATCGACATGACAGACGAAGAGCATAGAGAAAAAGTTCTTGAAGTTCTCCGCAAAGCCGTATCGGAGGATAGGGAAAGGTGTAACGTCGTCGGAATGACAGGGCTCGGACTCGTAGAGATCACGAGAAAGAAAAAGAGAAGGGAAAGCGTTTCGATGCTGTTAAAGCCTTGTCCCTATTGTCAGGGAGCCGGAACTATTCATTCCAACGATTATACGGTTATGCGGATAAGGACCGCTCTTTTAGATCTTTTCGCCGACGGTTACGATAACGCCGTGGTCGATATGAACGTCGAGATAGCAGAATATATTCTCGCAAAAAACGTCCTTAAAAAAGACATAGATAAAATATTTAAGGGAAAGAGGATATATATCATTCCTCATAAAACTTATCACCAACATTTTTTCCTTGTTAAAGGAGATAACAATAAAGCAATGGAGGTTTCCGACAAAGCGATTTTGCTTTACTGAAAAATTATGCTTGAATTTAAGAAAAATTACGTTTTAAGAGTTTCGGATTTTGATTGTTACGACCGTCTTCGTCCTTCCGCAATTATGGATATTTTTCAGGACGTGGCAGGTCAACACGCCGACGAAATAGGGGTGGGTTATAACGACCTTATAAAAAAAGATATAATATGGGTGTTATTGAGAAATAAATTCGACGTCGTTAAAAACCCCGAACTATATTCCGAAGTTACCGCCGTAACGTGGCCGCACGAAAGGGGAAGAGGAGATTTTGACAGAGATTATCTCATCACTTCAAAAGACGGAGAAGTTTTAGTCAAAGGTTCGTCGAAGTGGTGCGTGTGTAATTTCGTTACGAGAAGAATACTTTTCGGCAACGAAGTGCAATACAACGATACTGAATACGTCGACAGAAAAGTCTACCCCGACGGAATAAAAAAGATAAAGGATTTTTCGGAAGAAAATTGCGAGGTTTACGAGGGAAGAAGTCAATTCGGCGACCTCGACCATAACGGACACGTCAATAATATAAAATACGCCGATTATATTCTTAACGCTTTAAGCCTTGAAAAAGACGAGGAGATAAAGAGCGTTGAAATCGATTATATTCACGAAATGCAGGCTAAAGCGGACTTTAAGATATACTATACGAAGAGTCAAGATAAATATCTTTTAAAATGCCTTAGCGACGGAAAAGAAATTTTCCGAGCGGAAGCGGAAACGATAAAAAACGACGGGCTATAAGGCGATTATCGCTAAAAAAAGGAGGGCAAATATGCCAAACGTTCTTGAAGTTAAAAATCTGACGAAGAGATACGGAAAGTTTACGGCGCTCGACGACGTGAGTATTTCCGTAGAGGGTGGGAAAATAATAGGTCTTTTAGGTCCTAACGGAAGCGGCAAGACGACATTTTTAAAATGCCTTGCCGGACTTTTGACAATTGACGGAGGAGAAGTTCTGATAGACGGGAAAAAAGTCGGTGGCGAAACGAAAAAAGTCGTTTCTTTTCTTCCCGAAAGGACTTATCTCGATTCTTCGTCTACGGTAATTGAAACGATAAATTTTTTCAAGGAATTTTACGACGACTTCGACGAGCAAAAAGCGTGCGCTATGCTCGAAACGCTCGGCGTCGATAAGAACGCTAAAATGCGGACTTTATCCAAAGGAACCAAGGAAAAAGTCCAACTTATTCTCGTTATGTCGAGAAACGCCAAGTTGTTTCTCTTAGACGAGCCGCTCGGAGGCGTCGATCCTGCGGCAAGGGAATTTATTTTAAACACAATTCTTACAAAATATAAAGACGGTTCGACTATAATCGTATCGACGCACCTTATTTTAGACGTCGAGGAAATTCTCGACGAGTATATTTTCGTTCAGAACAATAAACTTACCGCCTACGGAAGCGTCAAGGCTATTCACGAACAGGGGAAAACGGTAGACGGTTTGTTCAGGGAGGCGTTCAGATGTTTTTAAAAGTATATAGACACGAATTTAAATCTCTGCTTAAAACCATGCTGATAACTCTCGCCGTCGGATTAGTCGTCGCGCTCGTCCTCGGAGGGGTAACTAATTTTATGCGGGCGCTCGCCGAAAGATACAACGAAGAAGGACAATATAATTTCGCCATTATATTACTTACTTCCGGTCTGAGTATGAGCCCTATGGCGATAGTAATTGTTTTTATAGCGCAGGCGATTATAATTTTCGCAAGGTTTTATAAATCGGTTGCTACCGACGAAGCATATCTGACCTTTACTTTGCCGTCGGATAACGTTACTCAATACAGAGCGAGATTTTTATCTTTGCTCAGTTGGATTTTTATTTGTGTTTTGGCGCTTATAATAAATTTCGTAGTATATAGAATCGTTTCGTTGATAGGGCGAGTCTGGCCGGTTGCCGAAATATTTGGTTATTACGGCATTTCGCTTAGTGACGTGTTTGACGGTTTACTTCTGACAGAAGGTATAACGCTCGCTATCATTTTTGTTATTTTCGAATGCGTTCAATTGTGTTTTGCGATTCTTCTCGCTTCTAAATTGGCGAAAAAGTTTAAGATAGGCGCAACTATACTCTTTATATTCTTGATAGAACACGTCGAAGGAATGCTTCTTTCATCGATTTTTATGCTTTTATTAAGCAGCAGCGTTTCGTGGGAGATAGACGCAAGGATAGGAACCGCGATAATTCTCTTCGGCTCAATAGTCCTTTTGTCCGGAGTTTCCATACTTTGGTATATTTTAAGCAAAAGACTTGTGGCAAATTTAAACGTCGATTGATATGAAATTGAATTTTGAAATAATTCCCGACGGGTGCTGGTATTCGAATTTAAGAAGCGCGTTAAAGCAAGCCGATTGGGATACGATACGACGGGACGCATATAAGAGGGCGAACGGGAAGTGTATGATTTGCGGCGCGCCGACGAAAAGGCTTGAAGCGCACGAGAGGTGGAGTTACGACGAAAGGCTCGGGATACAAAAACTTGAAGACGTCGTCGCCGTTTGTCACGACTGCCATAGCGTTATACATATCGGCAGGACTCAACTTATGGGTGACGAAAATCGCGCTATAGACCACTTTATGAAAGTAAATAACTGTTCTTACGCCGAATATAGAAAGGCGCTCGGCGAGGCTAACGAGACGCATAGGAGAAGAAATCTCGTTTCGGAATGGGCGACGGATCTTAGTTGGCTTTCGAGATTTAAAATCAAGGTATAAAAAATTAAAAATAAGTAAAGAATTATCTTCGTAACCAAACGGGTTTTGGGAAAAGGAGGTAATTTTTTTATGCAACCCAAACTGACTGCGAAAGAGGTCGACTATATATCCGACCTTTTAACGCTCGAAGAAAACGTATGTAAAAAGGCGAGGGCGTATTCTAAATCGCTCGACAATCGCGACCTTGCGAAAGATATGCAAACGGTCGCCGAAAATCACGAAAAGAGATTCAACGCTCTTTTGTCGCTTTTAGGATAAGGAGGTAATAATATGAAGAAAAGCGAAAATCCGTTAAACGAAAAGGACGTGCTTACGGATATTTTAACGGGCGAAAAAGATCTCGTTAAACTTTACGGAAGCGGCATTACCGAGGCGGTAGCGAAGGAAGTCAAAAAGACTTTCAAGACGAATATGTTCGAAACCGCCGAAGATCAACAGACCATTTTCAACGCAATGCAAAAAGAGGGCTATTATTCACCGAAGCCTGCCGATAAGGCGATTATCGACGAAAAGAAAGAGAGTTTTTGCAATAGTATGAAAACTCAGAAAAAGTAAAAAAGAGAGATACCGTTTGATTGCGGTATCTTTTTTTATATATTCCTTGACAAAATAAGCGGAAATGGCGTAAAATAATTATTATAATTTTTAAGAGGTTTTTATTATGGACAGAAGTAAGAAAATTATAAAAACGAGTATTCTCGGAATAATCGCCAACTTCTTTCTCGCCGGGTTTAAAGCGACGATCGGATTATTATCGGGATCTATCGCGATAGTTCTCGACGCAGTAAACAACCTGACCGACGCTCTGTCGTCGGGAATTACCGTAGTCGGGGCGAAATTATCCGGCAAAAAACCGGACAAAAAACATCCTTACGGCTATGGAAGAATAGAAAACGTCAGCGCAATGATAGTCGCCGTTATCGTTTTATACGCAGGTATTACTTCGCTTATAGAATCGGTAAAAAAGATTTTTCAACCCGAAACGGCGGACTATGCCATTCCTTCGCTCGTAATTATCGGAGTTGCCGTTTTGGTTAAAGTGTTTATAGGATTATATTTCCAAAAGGTAGGAAAATCCGTCGACTCCGACGCTCTCGTTGCGTCGGGTAAAGACGCCCTTATGGACTCCGTGATTTCCGCTTCGACTTTGGTCGCCGCAGTCGTATTTTTATTTTGGGGGTTGTCCCTCGAAGCCTATCTCGGCGCGATAATTTCTCTGTTTATCATTAAAGCCGGCGTCGAAATGATAGTCGATACCATTTCTCAAATCCTCGGAGAAAGGTTGGACGGAGAAACGACGAAAGCGATCAAACGGACGATAACGGAATTTCCCGAAGTTTACGGGGCATACGACCTTATATTACATAATTACGGTCCGGGAATATATATCGGCTCCGTGCATATAGAAGTTCCCGACTATATGACGGCGGATAAAATAGACGACCTCGAACACGCCATTTCGGAAAAAATTTACGAAAAACATAAAGTCATTATCGCAGGTATAAGCATTTATTCGAGGAATACGAAAGACGAAAATTCTCAGGCGGTTTTGACGGAAATCAGGAAGATCGTTTCCGACAGGGAATTCGTATTGCAAATGCACGGATTTCATTTCAGCGAAGAAGAAAAGAAGATACATTTCGACGTTATAATAGATTTTGCCGCTCCCGACAGAGAGAAGATATACGAGGAGATTTTAAGAGAAGTCAAAACGAAATTTCCCGATTATAAGGTAACGATGACGCTCGACAGCGACGTCAGCGATTAAAAAAGAGAGGACTTTGCAAAGTCCTCTCTTTTTGTCTTATTTTTCCGAATAGATTTTATCGACGACTTTTTGGACATGAACGGCTCGGTCTGCGTAAGTATAGTCGTTGAATTTCATATACATTCTTCTTTTTTATTTTTATATTCGAGAGGGGTTTTCCCCGTATACCGTTTGAAAAAGGAGCAAAAATAGGGGACGCTCTCAAAATTCAATTCGTCCGCGATTTCGGAAACGGTTTTTCCGTTGTCGAGACGTTTTTTAATTTCACTTATTTTTTTATCGTTTATAAAGTTTATTATAGTCTTTCCCGTCGCTATTTTGAATTGTTTGCAAAGAGTAGAGCGGTTGGTCTTGAATATCTTGAAAAGGTTATAGTCTGATAAAAACTCCGTTGCGATTTTCGCAACGGAGTTTTTGGTTTACCAAAGCATTCTATATTCTAATACGTCGCAAGCGCGACTTTTAAGAACTTGCCATATAAAAAGACTTGAAAATTTGCGGTTATTTTAAACTGATTCGAACGTTTATTTTTCCTTGTCCGGCTAAAAGGACGCCTTTTAGTTCGTCTTCCTCATAACCCTTAATAGAGCCGATTTTGGTAAAATTCCAACTGTTTTGACCGTAATAAAGACAAATGCTCCTTCCTTGATACAAAATCACGTCGCCGGGCTTAGTGGTTATTTGTCTGTCGGAGCGGGGAAGCGAATGCCCGACGTCTCCGACTTTTTCGAAACCGCCGTAATCGTCGGCAACGTACGTTATATCGCCTTGAAGCAAAAGTTCGGTCAGGGCGACTGTCGACGGGTTGTCCTCCAAAGATACGGTTAAACGTTTTTGCCCGATATATAAATATATTTCCATAATTTCATTTTTTTCCTCGATGACAGAAGTGTTTTTATACTCTTTCGTGTTGTTGTCTGCGCCTTTGCAAGCCGAAGTAAAGCAAATTGCGATAAGTAAGACGGCGATAAATAAAATAATTGTCTTTCTCATTGCTCTTATCCGTTCATTTTGGCGCAATTGCCGACTTTTTTTCCCGTTACGAAATATTCGTAGGTCGGAAATTCGAAGAGGACGGGTTTAAAAATATTATAATCTATCTTGCCTTTTTCGTTTAATACGCTCTCGTCGGCATAGGTTGCGAGAATTTTGCAGATGAAATTATCGAAATTTTCAAGTTCGTAATTGCCGTCCGCCTCGCATTCTATCGAAACTTTTGCGTCGTCAATAATCGGCGCCCCGTTTTCGCCTATCGAATAAGAAAATTCGTTTGATTTGTCCGTTTTGTTTCCGCTTATAATTCCCATGCGGTCGGCGGCTTTAAGCCAACTTTCGTCTACTATATTTACCGAAAGTTTTTTGTTTTCTCGTATTCCTTGGTTGACGTAGTGAGATTTTACAAGCGAAATCATAAGATGACTATGAGCAACCGTTCCGGCGTGAGCAACGAGAGTCCAGGTCGGCTTTGAGTCAACCATAGCGCCGACTACTATTACGGGACAGGGGTATAATGCGAGCGTCGCTCCGATATTTTTCTTCATTTATTTCATCTCCTTTTCCCAAAAGCGGACCATATTGAGGTCGAGACTTTCGGCGACTTCCTCTAAGAGGCGGACTTCTTCTTTTGAAAGTTTAAGTTCGATTGCCTTGACGGCGTCCTCGACGTGTTTTACTTTTGTAACGCCGATAATAGGCAAAGTTCCCTTTGCAATCGCCCAAGCGACGGGGACTTGCGCCGTTTCCACACCGTAATTCGCGGCGATTTTTTTAAGTTCTACGTTTAATTTTTCGATTTCTTTAAGTAAAGGATTGTAAATTTCCGCTCGGTCAGACCCCGTCGGCATCGGATGCGTCGTGTCGTATTTGCCGGAAAGCGCTCCCTGTTCCAAAACCATATAAGAGAAGAATATAATTCCGTTTTGCTTGCAATATTCAAGTATTCCCGACGTTTCCGAAGAACGGTTTAAAAGGCTGTAATGGTTTTGAACGGCGGAAAGTTTCAATCCGTATCTTTTTAGTATTTCGTTCGCCTGTTTTATTTCGTCGAGGTTATGGTTTGAAACTCCTATCAAAGGGGGATTGTCTTTTCCTTCGTAATATTTCGCGAGTTCTTCGATCCATTTCGGCGCGCCCCAGACGTTGTGGATCCAATAAATATCGAAAGAGTTTAAGTTCATTGAGCCGAGTTGCATTTCTATCATATCCGCCATTGCGGTCGGTTTTCCGTTCTGGCATTGCGGAGTGAATTTGTCGGAAATAATGAAGTTCTCCCTCGGTAGTCCGTTTATAAAACTTGCGAGAGTCTTTTCGGATGTTCCCATTCCGTAGGCGTAAGCGGTGTCCCAAAGATTAAGACCGTTTTTTACGGCGGCGTCGAATACGGGGCGTAAACTTTCGGCGGTCAACGAATTTCCGAACGTTCCGTCGTTGCCCCAAGCCCATGCGCCAAGACATATTTTAGGTAATTTTTTATTCACTTTAAGTTCTCCTTTTAATTAAATTTCTTTCCATACTTCTTTCGCAAGGCGGAATACCGCCCAAGCTTTCGGCCAACCGACGTAAAAAGCCGCATGAGTTATGACGGCGGCAATCTCGTCTTTTGTTACACACTGTTTTTTTGCGTTTTCCAAGTGGTATTTAAGCGACGAGTCGGTTATTCCCGAAGCCATTAACGATACGACCGTAATTATACATTTGGTCTTTAAGTCTATTGCCTGTTCGTTCCATACTTTTCCGAACAACACTTCGTCGTTTATTTCCGCAAAAGTCGGCGCGAAATCGCCGAGTTGTTCTTTTCCTGCTGTTTGAACTATTTTTTCAGTCATTTTTATACTTCCTTTATGTTTTTGATCCACGACGATACTTCGTTTTCAGCCTTTTCCCCATTTCTTCGGCGAATTTTTTTGCGTTGCCGTTAATTCCGCTGTATAAAATATTTATCGTTATGCTCATATTTCCTCCGATAAAAGCGTTTTGACCGTTCTAAAAGTCAGGTCGTAAACTGAATGATATATAAAACCGACGTTCGCTTTTTCCATCGCCGATTTTTGTTTTTCAGTGACCGAAGTATACGGATAAAGACCATACATAAACGGGAAGAAAGAGTATATAAAACTTTCTTTTTTTCTTTCCGTCGGGCGAGGGGAAAGTCTGTCGAGACATTTATAGACGGCTTTAATGGAATTGCCGTAACTTTTTTTAAATTCGGAAAGGTTTTCTTCTCGACTGTTTTCTTCCATATCGAACATATTCATCGAGAGAAGTTTAAGCAAAAGTCCCCTCTTTTCTATCGTTTCAGAGATTTTTTCGGCAAATTCCGTTACCGACAACGATAAACGGGAAGTATATAAATTTTGCAGATCCTCCACCCATTCGTCGTATTCTCTTGCAAACAAAGAGAGAAATATTTCCTCTTTCGTATGAAAGTAGTTGTATATGGAAGTTCTCGTAAAACTCGTTTCGTCGCTTATTTCCTTCATCGTTATTTCTTTAAAACTCATAGTCTTATAGAGTTTTTCGCAAGCGTCGACGATTTCGTCCTTTCTCGTCTTTTTAAGATTTTCAGATGCGTATCTTGCCATTCTTTTGTCTCCGATACATATTCTGACATCGTGTCAATTATTCTCGACTATATTATAACAAATTCCTGACATTGTGTCAACAAATTTTTTAAAAAAATTTTCACGAAAAAAAGACTTGGTTTTGCCAAGTCTTTTCCGTTTATACAATCAGGAGATTTAAAAATTACTTTTTGCGAGCAATAGCGTGAGGACACGAACCACAGCCCGAACACCCTACGCATCCGCCTCCGCAGCCGCAGGAGTGTTTGCCTTTCTTTTTTTCCTTTATAATAAAGACCGTAATCAATGCGACGACGCCCGCAACTACGAGCAAAACCGCAATAGATCCTATATTATTTATTATCCAATTAAACATACGCTCCTCTTTTCGTCTTGCCCGTCTGCGACCGACGGGCAAGGCTTACTTATTTTAGTTTACTTTTACTTGTTTATCAAGAGTCGTCGCTTCTTTATAAGGACGAACGAGAAGATAAACCATTCCGCCTATCAAAGCGAGCGCAATTATAAGCGCCAAAACTCCGACGAACGGATTGACTCCCGAGAAGAGATTGCCCGTAAACAATCTTCCGAGCCAATTTATTATGAAAGCGACGACGTAAGCAAATCCCGTCTGATAGCCGATCGCAAACCAAGTCCACTTTCTGTTGTTCATTTCTCTCTTCATTGCGCCGATCGCGGCGAAGCAAGGAGCGCAAAGGAGGTTGAAAAACATAAACGAAAGTCCGCTGACAGCCGTGAATGCGGCTCCGATCTCGGCGGATTCTCCGTAGAGAATACCCATAGTTCCGACGATGTTTTCTTTTGCGACGATACCCGTGATAGAAGCGGCGGTTGCTTGCCACGTTCCGAATCCGAGAGGCGCAAACAAATAAGAGAAAGGCTTACAAATATAAGCGAGTATGCTGTTTCCGATTTCCTCTTCCGCAAGCATTCCGAAGCCGTTTTCGTTCCAGCCGAAGAAGGACAAGAACCAAATGACAATAGTGGAGAGAAGGATTATAGTTCCTGCCTTTTTAATGAAGGACCAACCTCTTTCCCACATGCTTCTCAAAATGTTTCCGACCGTCGGAAGATGATAAGCGGGAAGTTCGATTACGAACGGCGAAGGATCGCCTGCGAACATCTTAGTCTTTTTAAGAATTATACCCGAAACAATTACCGCAACGACGCCGACGACGTATGCGAGGGGAGAAACCCACCAAGCGTTGTTGAATACAACGCCCGCAATCATTGCGATGAAGGGAAGTTTTGCTCCGCAGGGAATGAACGTCGTTGTCATTATCGTCATTCTTCTGTCACGCTCGTTCTCGATAGTTCTCGAAGCCATTATACCGGGAATTCCGCAGCCCGAGCCGATAAGCATGGGGATAAAAGATTTACCCGACAAACCGAATTTTCTGAAAATTCTGTCAAGGACGAAAGCGATACGAGCCATATAACCGCACGATTCGAGGAATGCGAGGAATATAAACAATACGAATATCTGAGGAACAAATCCGAGAACGGCGCCAACGCCTGCGACGATACCGTCGACGATAAGCCCTTCGAGCCAAGCCCAGCAGCCTATCGCTTCGAGACCGTTTGAAACGAGAACGGGGATACCCGGCACCCATACGCCGTATTCGGCGGGATCGGGTTCGGCAAATTCGTAAGTCGTCGAGTAGATTTTTATAGCCTCTTCAAGGTCCTCTATCGAGGCTTCCGTCTCTTCCGTTACCATAGTTTCTTCGTCGGTAACTTCGAAAGTCGCCGTTTTAAAGGTCGCGTCGTCTTTTATCGAGTTATAGAAATTATTGAGCGCGGCAGTTGCGGTTTTGACCGCTTCTTCGGCTTCCGATTCTTCTTCGTATTCTTCGGCGGTCGCTTCTAACGATTCGTTTACGGCGTCTACGTCCACACCTTTTTCTTCGGCGTATGCGAGATAGCCTTCTACGATAGTCTGCGCGTCGCCGAATTCTTCGGCTTTGCCTTCATATTCGCCGGCGCCTATTCCGAAAAGGTGCCAGCCGTCGCCGAATAAGCCGTCGTTGGTCCAATCGGTAACCAAAGTTCCGACGGTTGTAACCGAAACGAAATATACGACGAACATTATCGCAAGGAATATGGGAAGAGCGAGCCAACGGTTGGTAACGACTTTATCGATTTTATCCGAGACCGAAAGTTGACCTGCCTTATGCTTTTTATAGCAACCTTTTAAGACTTCGGCGATGAAAACGTATCTCTCGTTGGTGATGATGCTTTCGGCGTCGTCGTCGAGTTCGGTTTCCGCTGCGACTATATCTTTTTCGATGTGTTCAAGCGTTTCTTTTGAGATTTGAAGGCTTTCGATAGCCTTTTGATCTCTTTCGAATATTTTAATGGCATACCATCTCTGCCTTTCTTCGGGAAGATTATGTATAGCCGCTTCTTCGATGTGAGCGATAGCGTGTTCTACGGGGCCGGAGAAAGAGTGAGTCGGTAGCGTTTTGCCGGATTTGGCCGCCGTAACCGCCGCTTCCGCCGCCGCAGTTATACCGGCTCCTTTTAAGGCGGATATTTCGACTATCTTACAGCCGAGTTTGCGTGAGAGTTCGTCAACGTTTATCTTGTCGCCGTTTTTCTTGACGATATCCATCATGTTGAGGGCGATGACCACGGGAATACCGAGTTCGGTAAGTTGAGTGGTAAGATAAAGATTTCTTTCGAGGTTGGTTGCGTCGACGATATTCAAAATAGCGTCGGGGCGTTCGCCTATAAGATAATTTCTCGCGACGACTTCTTCCAAAGTATAGGGAGAAAGCGAGTAAATGCCCGGAAGGTCAACGACGGTCACGTCTTCTTGTTTTTTGAGTTTACCTTCCTTTTTTTCTACCGTAACGCCGGGCCAGTTGCCGACGAATTGATTTGAACCCGTAAGAGCGTTAAAAAGCGTGGTTTTACCGCAGTTCGGGTTTCCCGCAAGCGCAATGCGGAGATTCTTTTCGTTTTCCATTTTATCCTCCAAAATTATTCGACTTCGACCATTTCCGCGTCCGCTTTACGGAGCGAAAGTTCATAACCTCTTACGGTTATTTCGACGGGATCGCCGAGCGGCGCGACTTTACGAACGTAAATTTCCGTGCCTTTGGTTATTCCCATATCCATAATACGGCGCTTTATCGCGCCTTCGCCATGAAGTTTGACGACCTTGACGGTCGATCCGATCGAAACCTCTTTCAAAGTTTTCATTTTGTTACTCCTTATATATTATACCATTATTTTAATAGCCATTTCACGGCTTATTGCCACTCTTACTTCTTTAACGCTGACTATGACGTTGCCGGCTATCTCCGATATTATCTTTACCGGCGTTCCGACTACGAATCCCATATCTTCCAAGTGCTTTCTTACTTCCGGATTTCCGCCTATTTTCTTTATGATTATTTCTTCATCCGGATTTGCGAGGGTTAACGGCATCATAATAAATATTTCTCCTATTGTATGTCATTTTATTAGATTTGTTAGCCAAAACAAACATTTGCTAACAAAAAAATGAAATCCGCTTCAATTTCAAAGATAGTTTACCATAACTAACTAAATTTTGTCAAGCAGTTAGCGTAAACTAAATAAAAAAATTTTTTATATCGTAAATTGTCGGAAAAAGAAGTAAAAAAGTGTTTATCATATTAAAATTTTAAAAGGATAATAAAAAATACTTGAAAATCCGAGTTGCAATCTGTTATAATAATATATAACGAAAATGAAAAGAACTTTTACCGTAAGACAACTTAATAGTTTGATATCGGCATATCCCGAGAATGAAAATTATAAAAAAGACAAGGAAATAACCGTCGCGGTTATCGAAAAAAATCCTCTTTTTATAAAATTTGCCGACGAAAAACTCAAAGAAGACGTTGACGTCGGGATTGCCGCCGTTCGGGCGGACGGAAGGACCTTGGCGTTTTTATCCGATAAGTTGAGAAAAAACGAAGAAGTCGTTCTTGCCGCCGTAAATAAATTTTGTCCGAGTTACGCTTACGCTCTTTCTCCGGCGAGGGAAAATCGGGCGGTTGCGGAAGCGGTTGCGAAAAACGGCGGAGAAACCATCGGGCTTTTGCCCCGAGAATTTTTAGCAGATAAAAAAATAGCACTTATTTCGGTGGGAAGAAATCCTAAGTCCCTTTGTTTTTTTTCCGACGAGGTGAGGGCGGACGAAGAAGTCGCTCTGCTCGCATTAAAGGCTGACAGGACAGCGGCGAAGTTTTTGTCCGACGAGGCGTTTTACAGCAAGGAAGTGTTCGATACGGCGGTAAAACCCGACAAAGGCGTTATAAACGGCGGAATAATAAATAACGATACCCCGTTAGGCGTTTTTCTCGCCGCAAAGCGCAGAGGGATAAAAATAAATCTCGCTTCGCAAAATATAGATTATTCGACTTTAAACAGGGATAAATTTCTTGCCCTTTTAGAATGCGCGGAGGGCGTTGTTCCGAAAAAAAACGAAGTGTTTCACCGTTTTGTCGACGAGGACGACAGAGAAGTCGTATTTAAACTTACCGAGATGAAGGCAATTGCCCCGGCGAAAGCCCAAGTCGAACTGAAATACGCTTCGCAAAACAGAAAATTGAGGGTTTTACCCCTTCTTATCGCCTATTCCGGTAAATCGGCGTCAAGACAAAAGACGCAGAGCGAAAGAGAATATATAATAAGAGGATTACGGAGAAAGTCGACCTTATCTTATAAAAAACTCATTGAAAATATAGAAAAATATATCGACGACAAAGAGGTTTTGACTCTTGCGGGAAGATATAACGGCGAAGTGCTAAAATATATGAATAAAAGCGCATTGCTTTCGGACAAAGATATCGTAAACGAATGTATAAAAAATTACGTCGTTAAAAACAGCGATCGGCCTCTTCTTTCTTATTTGCCGAATTTTTCTCCCGACTTTTATCAAGCCAAAGCGCTTTGTTTAAAAGACGGAAGGAATTATTTGTTTTTGTCCGACGAATTTAAAAAGTTGCCCGAGATAGCCGCCGAAGCGGCGAGGACGAACGTCGAAGTCTATAAAAGTTTGTCCGAAGAACTGAAAAATCACCCCATCGTCGAGGCGAGGAGAATAAGATGAGCGAAAAAGAAGATATAGCAAGAGAAATATCCGAAAGATGTCTTGTCCTTTTTTCGGCGGATTTCCCGTATTTTTCAAGAGCGTTATCCTCTCTTGAAATCGAAATCGACGAAAACACGGACAGCGTTTACACCGACGGGAAAAAAATCGGGATAAACCCCGAATATCTCCTTTCTTTCGTTGCGGAAGTCGGAAATTCAGACTTGATATTTATTCATCTTTTGTTGCATTGTCTTTTCTTGCACCCATTTGAGGAAAAAAAGGACGAAAATTACGACCTCGCCTGCGATATGACGGTAGCCTACGTTACCGACGAATTGAAACTTTATTCGGCTACGGACAAAAAATACAACGCAAGAAAGTCGGCGTATAAGGCGGTTATCGATAAATTTGACGGGTTTAACGAGAAATTTGCTTCCATTTGGCTCCTTGATAAAGATATTGACGAAAAAGATAAACTCGTCGACGCGTTTAAAATATGCGATCATACGAAGTGGAGAGAAAAGACGGACGAAAGCGTTGCCGTCGGCATAAACGGCGACGGCGACGACTCGGAAGAGAAGAAAACGGAATGGAGAATGATAGCCGAAGAACTTATTAAAAATCTGCCGTCGAGCGCCGGATCGCTCGTAAAACTCTTGAAAGCGAATAGAGTCGGGATAGATTATTTGTCCGTATTGAAAAGATTTTTGTTTTCGTCGGAAAGACTTAAAACCGATCCCGATCAGTTCGACTATATTTATTACTGTTTGGGGCTTGAAAGATACGGCAATATGCCGCTTATAGAAAATCTTGAATACAGAGAAGATAAAAATTTTAAGGATATAGTTCTCGCCGTCGATACGTCGGGAAGCACGAAAGGCGAGCCTATATCGAGGTTTATCGACGAAATATATTCGCTCGTCAAGACTTATTCCGAAAGGTCGGGAGAAAAATACCGATTGAGGATAATACAATGCGATTGTAAAATCACGGAAGATTTAACTATTGAAAGCGAACAAAAATTCGAATCGGTAATGAAAAATTTCGAGGTCAAGGGAGGCGGTGGAACCGATTTCCGTCCCGTGTTCGACCTTCTCTATTTCGACGGAAAGAAAGGAAGAAGGACCAAGGCGCTCGTGTATTTTACCGACGGATTCGGGGCGTTTCCCGAAAAAGATTTGGGAATAAAGACGGTTTTCGCCCTTTATGGGGAAAATGCCGAAAAGATAAAAATACCTTATTTTGCATATAAAATTATAATCGGAGGCGAATATTCGTGAACATAGAAGAAGCAAAGAGAGAAATTAAAAACACGGCGAGGATATATCTGCAAAAAAACGGCGACGAATACGACATTTTACCCCAACGCCAACGCCCCGTTCTCCTTATCGGAGCGCCGGGAATAGGGAAAACGGCTATAATGCAAGCGATAGCCGAGGAATTAGACATAGGTTTCGTCAGTTATACCATAACTCACCACACGAGGCAATCGGCGATAGGACTTCCGTATATTTCCGAAAAGGTTTACGGGGGGAAGAAATATTCGGTAACCGAATATACGATGAGCGAGATAGTCGCTTCCGTCTATGAAGAAATAGAGAAAAAAGGGAAAAAAGAGGGAATTTTATTTATCGACGAGATAAATTGCGTTTCCGAAACCCTTGCGCCGGCAATGCTTGAGCTCTTGCAAAATAAAAAGTTCGGACCTCATAGAATACCCGACGGCTGGATATTGACGGCGGCGGGAAACCCTAACGAATACAACAAGTCGGCGAACGAACTCGATATGGTAACCCTCGACAGGGTAAAGAGAATAAACGTCGAGCCAGATTTCGACGCGTTTGTCGGATACGCCGTGAAAAGAGGACTGAAAGACGCCGTCATCGCCTTTTTAAAACTCAATAAAGATTGTCTTTTTAAGGCGGAGAGGGGAGAAAAAGGGTTTGAATTCGTAACGCCGAGAGGTTGGGAGGACCTTTCGGTTGCGATTTCCGCTTATGAAAAACTCGGTATCGAACCGACCGAAGAATTCGTATCGCAGTATATTCAGGACGAAAAAACCGCTTCGGAATTTTTCGTGTTCTATAAAAATTTTGAAAAAGTGTATAAATTATTCGACGAGGACAAAGTTTTGAGCGGAGAAAACGACTTCGTCGATTTAAGCGACTTAGATTTCGAACAGAGATTTGCTTTCGCCGAATTTTTGAGGTCGGAAATTTCCGGATTGTCGTCGGACGCCGTCGCTTTAAACGAGGCTTCAAATATTTTGCGCAATGAAATTTTTGCGAAAAAAATCGAGCCCGAAAATTTATGGGAGATTGCGAGCGAATATAAAAAGAAAGTTCGAGAAACTTCGTCCGAGTATAAAAAGTCGGTATATAGAAGGGTTATCGACGCGGTAACCGACGAAAGTGCAGAAGGAAAATATAAATGGAATACGAATTTCACGCAAGAAAACGGGCAAAAGACTTCCGAAAAAATTTCCAACGTTTTAAAATTCGCCGTAAATTCGCTCGGCAAAAAACAAGAGGCGACGTCTCTCGTCGCATCTTTGGTTGAAGATGAAAAATTTATTGAATTTATTACCGAATTCGGTTGCGAAGAATTTTATTCTTTGAACGCAGAACTATTATTGGACGACGGAGGACTTAAAAGAAAAGCGGAAGAAGCGCTTAAAATTTTACGCAAATGAAAAAAGTGTCAGGATATATGAAAAAATACGGGAAAGAGGCGATCTTCGCTCCCGTATTCAAACTTCTCGAAGCCTCGCTCGAACTTTTTATTCCCCTTATCGTGGCAAACGTTATCGACGAGGGAATAAACGGAGGAAATGCGACTTCGGTGTATAGAGGGGTTATTTTAATGGCGGCCCTTGCGGTCGTCGGATTGGGTTTTTCGGTTTTGGGGCAGTATTTCTCGGCGAAAGCGGCGACCGGATTTGCCTGCGATTTAAGGGGGGCTTTATATAAAAAATTATTGTATTCTCCCCTCAGCGTTACCGATGAGATAGGCGTTTCGGCAATGATAACGAGGATGACGTCGGACGTCAATCAAACGCAGACGGGCGTAAATTTATTTTTAAGGTTGTTATTAAGATCGCCTTTCGTGGTTATAGGCGCCGTCGTTATGGCGATATATATAAACGCCGAAATTTCTCTCGTCTTTTTAGGCGTGGTTTTCGTTCTCTCGGTAATAGTTTTTATCATAATGAAATCGACCGTTCCCAAATACGGCGAAGCGCAGGCAAAACTCGACGACGTCGCTTTGACGGCGAGGGAAAATCTTACGGGAGTAAGAGTTATAAGAGCCTTCGGCGTAGAAGAGGACGAAAAAAAGAGTTTTGCTCAAAAAACCGGCGCTTACGAAAAAATACAGAATTTCGCAGGAAAAATATCTTCTCTTTTAAATCCGCTTACTTTTGCGACGGTAAATATAGGAATAATAGTTTTAATATATCTCGGAGGGATAAAAGTCGAGGTCGGGATATTGTCGCAAGGGGCGGTCGTCGCTTTATACGATTATATGTCGCAAATTCTCGTCGAACTTGTCAAATTCGCGAACCTTATAGTTACCGTTTCGAGGTCGCTTGCTTCCGCTAAGCGAATAGAAAAGGTCTTGGATAACGATGAAAAAGAAGAGATAAAGGATAAAGTCCGTATTTCCGACGAATATATAGAGTTTAAAGGCGTATCGGTCGATTATTCCAATGGAGGGCGGGCGGTAAAAGACGTCTCTTTTACGGTTAAGAAAGGTCGGACGGTTGGAGTTATAGGCGGAACGGGCAGCGGTAAAAGCACGATTGTAAACTTATTGCCGAGGTTATACGACGCAAGCGAAGGTTTCGTTTCGGTAGACGGTTATGACGTAAAAAGTTATTCTACCGAAGAAATAAGAGAAAAAGTCGGCATAGCGCTTCAACGACCGGCTATTTTCGAAGGCACTATAAGAGAAAATATTTTGCTCGGCAAAAAAGACGCAACCGACGATGAAATAATAAAGGCGATAGAAATCGCTCAGGGCGCGGATATTCTGAGAGCGAAAGGGGGGTTTGACGCTCCGATAGAACAGGGAGGCAGAAATTTGTCGGGCGGACAAAGGCAGAGATTGTCACTTGCGAGAGTTCTCGTAAAAAAACCCGAAATTCTTATTTT
Source organism: uncultured Eubacteriales bacterium (assembly GCA_902797945.1). Taxonomy (GTDB): domain Bacteria; phylum Bacillota; class Clostridia; order Christensenellales; family Borkfalkiaceae; genus UBA10281. The sequence continues at coordinate 21,225 of CADBUU010000136.1, forward strand.
GGACGACAGTTCGTCCGCCCTTGACTACGCAACCGATCTTAATTTAAGGCGAGCCATAGCCGATTTGGACTATGGGCCGACGGTGTTTATAGTTTCTCAAAGAACGGCTTCCGTTAAGGGCGCCGACGAAATCATAGTTTTGGACGAAGGAAGAATAGTCGGAAAGGGAACGCATGAATACCTTATGAAAACCTGCGAAGCCTATCGTGAAATAGAACTGTCGCAGACGGAAGGGGGAAATTTAAAATGAAAAGGAATTACACCCCGTCTTTTTTGTCAAGGCTTTTTACATACGTCGGAAAAAGCAGAAACTTATTTATAATATCTCTCGTCGCTTCGGTAATCGGCGTCGCTTCGACTCTCGTTTTGCCTCTTCTTTTCGGAAAGGCGGCGGACTCGATCGTCGGAAAAGGACAAGTCGATTTTCATTTGCTCGGCGTATATTTGTCAATAGCCGCAATATTGGTAATAATAAATTCGTGTATGGAATGGGTAACCGAGTGGTCGGGAAACAAAATGGCAAATCTCGTTACTTTAAGAATAAGGAGAGACGCTTTCAATTCGTTACAGCGTTCGCCCTTAAAAAATATCGACAGAAAGCCGATAGGTAAGATATTAAGCGTCGAAATAGGCGACGCCGACAAAATGGCGGACGGACTGATTCTCGGGTTTTCTAAGTTTTTAACGGGAATACTCACGATAGCGGGAACTCTCGTTTGTATGTTTATAATAAACCCCGTCATCGCTCTCGTCGTAGGGCTGATAACGCCGTTGTCGTTGTTTACCGCTAAGTTTATAACGGGAAGAACGTATTCGTCTTTTAAATCTCAGGCGGAAACAACTGCCGAACAGACTTCGATAATAGAACAGTCGCTCGGAAATCTTGCGACGGTAAAAACGAATAACGCCGAAGGTCGTTTCGGGGCGAAATTCGACGAAATCAACCAAAAACTCGGAAAAATTTCATTTAAAGCGACATTTTATTCCTCTCTTACCAATCCGACGACGAGGTTTATAAATGCGCTCGTCTACGCAGCGGTTGCGTTTACGGGAGCATTGCTTGCGTTAAACGGAGGAGCGCTTGCGGTTACTGCGGGAACGCTTTTGTCGCTTTTGGGTTTTGCAAGTAAATACGCTAAACCTTTCAACGAAATATCTTCCGTTCTTGCCGAACTGACGGGCGCAAAGGCTTGCGCCGAAAGGCTTTTTTCGATAATCGACGGAGAAAAGGAAGAGGACGACTCGGATAAAGAAGATATAGTTTTTCCTGTCGAGGGAAATATAGAGATAAAAGACGTCGAGTTTTCTTACGACAAATCCAAACCGCTTATAAAGAACTTCAATTCGGTCGTAAAAAAAGGTCGGAAAATCGCAATAGTAGGTCCTACCGGTTGCGGTAAAACCACGCTTATAAATCTTTTAATGAGATTTTACGATATAGACGGCGGAAATATAAAGTTAGACGGAAAAGACTATTCCGAAATAAAAAAGAAATCTCTTCGACTTGCATTCGGAATGGTCTTGCAGGACGCATGGATAAGAAAGGCGACGGTTGCCGAAAACGTCGCGATAGGAAAAAAGGACGCGACGAGGGAAGAGATAGAAGAGGCGTGCAGACAATGTTTCGCCGACGGATTTATAAGACGGCTTCCGAAAGGTTACGACACCGTAATCAGCGAGGACGCTCTTTCGCAAGGACAAAAACAACTTTTGTGTATAGCGAGAGTAATGCTCGTTTTGCCGCCGATTCTTATTTTGGACGAAGCGACTTCGAATATAGATACGAGAACGGAAATAAAGATACAAAGGGCGTTCGACAGACTTACAAAGGGTAAAACTTCCTTTATCGTCGCTCACAGATTGTCGACGATAAAGTCTGCGGATCTAATTCTCGTAATGAACGACGGAAATATCGTCGAGCAGGGTAATCACGAAGATTTAATGAGCAAAAGAGGATTTTATTATAATTTGTATAATAGCCAATTTCAAAAATAATTTTAAAAAATTTTAAGGAAAAAAGTTTTTTGAAACGAATATTTGGT
>CADBUU010000137.1 GCA_902797945.1 uncultured Eubacteriales bacterium
AAGCGCGAAAGTGCTTGCGGTAATGAGCGTTACGCTTAAAATTATCGCTAAAAGCGCAAGAATTATCGCCGTCGATCTTCTCTTTGCATTGTTGTGTTCCGTTGTTTTTACCTCCTTTTAAGATTTTATTAAAAGGCTTTTTCGCCGTTTAATCTATATTTTTTATTCTTTTTCAACGTCGGCAACTTCGTTGCTTTGCAAGCCGTTTGCCGTAGCGGTTTCGTCTTTGGCGTCAGAGCCTTTGTCGATAATTTCGTCGCATTGTGTATCTTCGTCTTGCAAGTCGTTTGTCGTAGCGATTTCGCCTTCGTCGTTGAAGCCTTCGTTTCTCGTAGAGGCTTCGAGATTTTCTTTCGCCTTTTTCTTGCGTTTATAATACTTATAATCGTATATCATATCGCGAACGATATAGAAAACGGCGAATAAGCAAATAATAATTGCAAAGATGATTAAAGTGATGATCCAGAATTCCATTTTATAATTTCTCCTCTTTCTGTTTTTTGGTCGGAAAGTTTATTCCGATATATCGTCAAAAACGCCGTCGGCATCGTTGTCAGCGTGTTTATTGGGCTTTTCGGATTGGTTTTTAAGCGCCGCAAGTTGTTTTTTTAGTTCTTCTATCTCGTTTGCTTGTTTTTCTTTTTCCTCTTCTATTTTGCCCTTTTCCTCTTCGAATTTCTTCTTTCTCTCCGCTCCTACTATCCTTATTATTTTAATAACTTCAAAAATAATAATTATAGCGCATGGAATAATCATCAAAAAGACCATACTGAGAGGTTGTTTGAGCGAGTAAACGATAAATCCGAGAACACGGCTTTGCCCCGTTACCTTTCCTATTATATAGTTCGGGGAAATGTCGGAGAGAGAGGTGTCTATCGTCTGTTTAAGAGTTTCGGCGTCGCTGTCCTTGTTGTCTCCTTCGAGAGTCAGAATATATCCGCCCGTCGTCTTTTCGGTTATTTCAACTATTCTGTGGGTTATCGTTTCCTGAGAAACGTATTTGTATCTGAAAGTAACGACGTCTCCGACTTTGAGTTTCGAATACCAATCTTCGGCTTCCTCATCGCTTTCCGGAACGACTTGAATAAATATCATAGAACGTATCGGAATGTCTTTTATTTCATATTGAGACACGTCGGTTCTATCGCACTTTTCCATGGAGTTTGAAACGACGAGTCTCATCTGCAAACCGAAAACGTTTATTGCTCCGTCTTCGTCTCTTTTCGAAGTAATAGTCAAAAGTAAAGATATCGCACCGATGATAACGAAAGCGAAAACCAAAACATCTGTCAGAATATTAAAAACTTTTTTTGCGGCGTTATTTTTTTCTTCCATTTTTTTATTCCTTACTCGTTGTGAGTAAAACGCTGAAATCGGAGAACGAATTCTGCGCGTCATTGCCGACATTTTCGGGCATCGAATACGTTATCGAAATTTCGGTTGCCGTATTTTTGTTTAAATAGCAATCGAAAGTGTATATAACGTCGGAATCTAATAGTGTTTTTAAACTGTTTTTATAAGAAATATCTTCGTGTTTTATCTCGACGTCGATAAAATCTTCCAAGCCTCCGCGAGAGTTTTCGCCGAAACTGAAATTGAGCGAATAATTACCGAACGCCTTACATTTGAGTTTTACGGTATACTCGAAAGTCTCTCCCGGATTTATATCCAGCCAAGACATATCGAGAACGGCGGTAGGCGTATCGTCGACGACTAAAATTATTTCTTTTCTGTAATCTTTGTGCGCCGTCGCTACGTATAACAATAAAATTATACCGAGCAGAGCGTAAACGCAAAGAGCAAGTATTAAGATTCGGCGAGTTCTTCTCCTCACAATCGTCCTCCGTTAAGCGATAGTTAATTGATTTTACACAAAGAGAGAATTATAATTCTACGAATACACATTATAACAGAATTATAGTTCTATGTCAAGTTTTTTTAAGAATAAAGTTCTAAAATAATCTAAAGGAGGAGGGAATTTTAGTCAAGCAACAGCCTTTTTAGGTGGAAAATCGTAATATTTTAACAATTTTTTGCGGATAAATTTCGCTTTGTTTCAGACAAAAGTTCTAAAAAAAATTATGAGTTTTGCAACGGTTTTAAAGGAAATGATGAGCGAACGCAACATTACTCAGATACAACTCGCGCAAGGGATAGGATATTCCCAAAGGGCGGTTTCCAAATGGGTAAATCAGCAAGCCGAGCCGACCGAAACGGCTATCGTTTCCTGCGCTAAATTTTTCGGTGTTTCGACCGACGAACTTCTCGGAATAGACAACGTTTTTTTCGGAGGATTGAAGAATCCTGAGTTTATTAAGATGCCGGATGAACAAAAAACGGCAAAAATCTTTTCGATGCTGTCCGAAAGGGGAAAGCAAAGAGTGCTGTCCTATTCTCAGTTTGTCCTCGAAGAAGAGAAAATGAAATAACATTTTATTTAATTTTAGCTATTTTGCGACAATCAAAGTCAAATTTTTTTACTCGTTAAGATGTATAATACGCTTGCTATGAGTAGAAATTTTGATTTGAAAAGATTTGCCCGAGAAATATTATCGCTCGGATGTTATTTTTGTCTCGCTCTTTCGAGCGGAAACTATATCCCGTTTTCGATTGCCCTTCTGTGCGCCAACCTCTACGTCGGGTTTAATCCGATCAAGGGGGCTATTCTTTGTTTTCTTCCATTTCTTCTGAGTCTTTCTCCTACCGTTATACTTATCGGCGCGTGGGGTTGCGCAGTCGTTGCGACGGCTTTTTTAGCGCTTGCGAAAGTAAAGCGTAAACCGACGTTCGAAATTGTATTTATTTGTCTTTTCGCCTGTCTTCCATACGCCGTTTTTACGGATTTTTATCCGACGGCGTTGAGATTTGCCCTCACGCTGACCGTAATACCTCTGTGCTTCGTATTTATTTCAGCAGTAAAAGTATGGGCGATAAAGGGGCTAAGATATAAACTTTCGGGCGATGAGGAACTGTGCGCCGCATTTTTATATTGTTTCGTCGGATATGGCGCGATAATCGCTCTCGGCGCCGACTTTTGGCGGCTCGGAGCGATTTTTGCCTGCCTTTTTTTCTCGTCGGTCGCGCCCGACGGAAAGGGGATAGTATTTACTCTCGTTTCCTCTCTTCCGCTGTCTTTGGCGGATTTTTCGTTTACGCCGATAGCGCAATTTTCTCTATATGCATTGATAATAAGTTTGTGGAAAGGTAAATATCGTCTGCTTGCCGCTATTTCTTTCGTCGCTTTAGACCTCGCGTTTTTTTATTTTACCGATGTTTATAAAGATAGAAGTTTATACGGGGCTTTGCTCGTTATAATTCCCGTTTGTCTTTACCTTTTTATTCCCAAAAAAGTTTTCGATAAAGTCGCCGAAAACATAAGGATATATAGAATGCCATCGATTGGACGATACGCCGTCAACAGGACGAGAACGGCGCTTTCGGGAAAACTTTACGAAATGGCGGCGGTGTTTGACGAAATGTATAAAAACGTCAAAAACGCAGGACAACTTTCGCCCGACGCCGTAGCAGTAAAACATAAAATCGCAGAAAGAATAAAGAGCGAAGGTTGCGCCGATTGCGGAAACAGAGATTATTGCGAAAAACGAGATTTGCCATCTTCACAAGATTTGTATAAAGCCGTTTCGATAGGTTTTGAAAAGGGAAAAATGAATATCGTCGATCTTCCGAAAAGTATGGCGTCGTATTGCATACGCTCGGAATATCTTGCCCGTTACGGGGATAATCTTATACGGGAAAATCAAAATAAAATGCGTGAAATAACCGCCGTAGACGAAGGAAAGGAACTTGCGCTTTGCCAAACCGAAGGAATGAGCGAAGCGCTTAAATCGTTGGCTTTTTCGATGAGCAGACAAAGCGAAATAAATTCTCCGCTTGAAAAAAAAGTTTACGAAAATCTCGTCAACTGCGGAATTTATCCTGCCGAAATCGTCGTCTTCGGAAGCGGCAGCGACGTTGAAATCAATATAACTCTTTCTCCGCAAGAGACCGAAAAGGATTACTTCTTAAAGGCGATAGACGAAATAACGGGCTATAAGTCGGTAATTTCGTCAAGAACTAACATTTCCGATAAGCTCTCCGCAATTACTATTCGTCCGAGACCGAAGTTCGACGCCGTGTTCGGCATTTCTCAAAAGACCAAAAACGGAGAATCGAAAAGCGGAGATACCCATTCCGTTACGAAAATTTCGGAAGGTAAATTTCTCATCGCCTTAAACGACGGAATGGGGAGCGGAGAAAGGGCTCAATCGACCTCTTCAACGGCTATTTCGATGATAGAAACCTTTTATAAAGCCGGACTTTCTTCAAAAGTCGTTTTAAATACGGTCAACAAGATTTTGTCTTTTTCAAAAGAAGACAATTTTACGGCGGCTGATATAGGCGTCATCGACCTTTTCGAAGGTAACGCCGATTTTATAAAGATAGGCTCTCCGTATTCTTTCGTAATTACCAAAGACTCCGTTAAAATCGTCGAGGGAAATTCGCTTCCCCTCGGGATAATGGACGAGGTCAAGCCGACGACGCTTAAAACTTCCGTTTCGGACGGAGATACCGTGGTTTTTACGAGCGACGGAATTTCCGACGCTTTCGGATCCGCGTCCGATCTCGTCGATTTTCTTTCAGTTGCTCCGACTTCAAATCCCAAAGCTCTTGCCGACGATATTTTAAACAGGGCGATGATACTTTCAAACGGAATCGCGAAAGACGATATGACGGTTTTGTGCGTTAAAATTTTTAAGTAATTATTTTTTCAAAAAGCGTCATAAAAACGACGAAATAAAAATTTATATGATATAATATGAGCAAACGGCAAGGAATTATCCTTGTCGTTTGCGTCTGGAATAATAAAAGCGGAGGTGATTTTACGGTTAAGTATTACAGGAAAAAAAGAATAAACGCCGTCAGCGCGAGAACGGCTAATCCTCTGCCCGACCGTTTCTTTGCCGACGCTTAAAGGCGGTGAAGAAAAATGAAAGAACTTACTTTTCAGGTCATTGCGGAAAAATTCGGAATGGAAGTTTTCGGACTTGCCGTGATCGTTTGCCTTATTTCGGCTTTTTTTAAAAAGAGAGTTAAACTTTCGGGAAGAGCGTCGACTCTTCTGGAAGTCGGAATATCCTTTTTGCTCGTTGCGTTATATCTTTTAGCGGCGCAAAAATTCAGCGTAGAGGGGGTATTGAACAACGGGTTGTCGGTTACGGGCGTTTCGCTCGCCGTTTGCGGAATAATCTGCGGAGGAAATAGCGGTTTTACGGATGAAATTAAAGAGGCGATACTCAAATTCGGAGACGGAAACCTTACCGCAGAAGAGTTGAAGTCGACTCTTTTAAAGTCGGAAGATCTTAAACTGAGCGATGAAGAAGCCGAACTTTTCGCAGTAATGGTCACAAAACTTAAAGAAAAGCAAAAAGACAATTAAAAACGACAAAGTAAAAAGCGGACTTTACCGAGTCCCTACAAGGGATTTTTTCGGGAAGACTGTCCTTTTTAAGAGTCAGGCGTGGCGTGACGCCACGCCTTTTCTCGTGCTATTTGGGAAT
>CADBUU010000138.1 GCA_902797945.1 uncultured Eubacteriales bacterium
CGTCGCTTTGCTTGATGCCTACCGTTCCGTCGACGATATTATTATATGGAAGATAACATCTACATAGCGGTTTACTGACGACGGCGTTAAGCGCCTTATCTATCATTATATCGAAATATCTTCCGTAAACTTCGTCGCCCGATTTAATGCTAAACTTCTGTCTGTCCTCGAAGCCGCCCTTAGCCTGTATGGAAATCGTATATTTACCTTTACCGTCGCTTCCTATCTTGATTTGAACGACGTTATTGACGGCGTTATAGTCTATCCCCTCGATAGCCGTCGCGCTCTCGGTATGGTAAGATACGGTTACCACTTGTCCGCTTGCTCCCTCCGCTATTATTTCCGCATAGATAAGCCCCGAATTGTTGGCGCTATACTTTTCAGCCGAAAAATAAACCTTATTTTCAGCCGCCGACGCAAATTCGCCAAAGACGGAATACGAACAAAAAACGGACGCTAAAAGAAGCGCTAATGAAAACACTATGGCTACCGCTTTATTTAAAAGTCTATTTTTTACCATTGTTATCCACCTCTTTATCTACGACTATATCTCCCGTAGCGACCTTTTGACAAAACGCTTGGAAAGTAAGCGAAGGATCCTGACTTTTATATTTTTCGAAAACCGAAAGTATATCGTCGGAAGAAATATCTTCATCAGTCGTCGCGCTATTTTCGGCTTTTTCCGAAACTTTTTCTTCAACTTTTTGAGAAAGAGAAGAATTTCTCACTCTTATATCGTAGAATATATCGTTTTCGTTAAAAAATCTTTCTTCCGTTTCGGTCTGATCCATTTTTCCCGTCTTGTAAAACGGAACGTTGAAAGACGGCGTGAAATAAGTCTTTAACGGATAATTTCCGAACGTTACGACTATACTGTGCCCTATATCCCCTTTGTGATTCAATCTCTGTAATTCGCTCGGATAGATCAACGGTCTGACCTGCACCGACGTCGAATAATTCGTATCGCTATTAGCCGTTCCCGAAACAGAAGTCGTCGCAACGGTTATATTGCCGCAAAGTTCGCTGTATTCTTTACAAGTTCCCATATCGTTGGAACCAATGAACATCTTTATTCCGCAGTTGCCCTTGATTATATCCGCAACCGTTTCGCCGTAAACGTTGTTTAATTGCGAATAAGATTGAACTATCATTATAAACCATATCTTACGGCTTCTGCCTACGGTGATGAACTTGTCGAACTTTTCGATTTTCGGCATATTGCCGAACTCGTCCATTATAAAATATACGTTTCTCGGCAAACTGAGCGACTCTGCCGCCGAAGCTATTTTTATGAGCGTTTTATAAATATTTAAGATAAATATCGCCGCAAGTTTATGACGGGTATCCTTTTCGTCGGGAATTTTAAGGAATAAAGCCGTCGGATGTTCCGCAAGCGACTCCGCCGTAAAGTCGGAACTGCTCGTTAAAGCGCAAATTCCGGCGTCGTTGAAAAGGGTAAGCTTATCGTAAACTATCGACATATAACTCGCCCTCGTCGTCGGCGCGGCGTCGCAAACCTGTTTCGACAGAGAATACGCTTTCGAAAGAGGACTTCTGCCCGTAAAATAAGTCCTTAATTCTTCGTAATCTTTATTTGAATTTTGAAGTATCTTCGCAAGGTTGAAGAAATTGAACTTTTCTTTCGTCATTCCGTTTTTGTCGTCCTCGGAATCTTCGAGCATTGCGAGAAGAGTTGCGAGCGTTATCGATCTCGCGCCTTTTTCCCAAAGAGGATCCTTGTCGTTTTCTATGGGAATAAGAACGGAAACGAGGTCGTTTAAATCTTCGTATACTTCGTCGTATATTTTCTTTTTGTAAGTTTTGACCGCCAAAATCAATTTATCGTAAGCGGCGTATGCCTTGCCGTCGAATTCATACCACTCTTTACCCTTTTTAAATTTATCGGCGTGAGCGGTCAATTCTAAGCCCGACGCGTCGGCGTCGTCAGTTCTTTTATATGCTTTTTGATGAGCGTTACGATAATTTTCGTATGCGTCCCATATCGAATCGAGAGGATTCCATCGATAGGACGAATACGTATCTCTGAGGTCTACTACCTTTACGTCGTAACCCCTGCTTTTTAAAAATTCGGAATGAAGCCCGAACAGTTCGCCCTTGGGATCGGTTATTACCATCGAACTGCCCGCTTTCGTCGCTCCGAGTATCTGTATCATCGGAGATACGAAGGTCGTCGTTTTACCGCTTCCCGTAGAACCTATTACTATCGCGTGGCATGGAGAATTAAAAGCGACTTTCATTTCTTTGCCCTTCGCGTATAGTTCCGCCATAACGGGAATACCGTCTTTCGTAAC
>CADBUU010000139.1 GCA_902797945.1 uncultured Eubacteriales bacterium
AAACTTACGCCCGTTGAAAAAGCCATCGTTTCCCAATATTCGGAAAACGTCTATTTCGGGAAACCCTGCGGCCTTTTAGACCAATCGGGCATAGCGATAGGCTCGCTCACAAAACTCGATTTCGCCCTTCCTTCTCAACCCGTAATAGAAAAAATAGGCAAGATAGACGGTTATACTCTCGTCATAACCAACACCGGCGGAGACCATGCGTCGCTCACTTCTCACTATGCGGCGATAAGAAGCGAAATGGAAGCCGTCGCCTCCTTTTTCGGCAAAAAGGTTTTAAGAGAAGTAAACGCGAACGAATTTATGGACTCAATTTATCAACTTAAAGGCAAATTCAGCGGAAGAGCGATAATGCGGGCTCTTCACTTCTTCGAAGAGAACGACAGAGTCGACGTAGCCGCCGACGCAATAAAAAACGGAGATTATAAAACTTTCTTGACCGCAGTAGAAAAATCGGGACTTTCGAGTCTTAACAAACTGCAAAACTGCTTTGTTCCGGGAGATGAACAGCAACCCGTAGTTCTCGGAATAGAACTTTCGAGAAATATTATAAAAAACGGGGCGGTCAGAGTTCACGGCGGCGGATTTGCCGGCTCTATTCTTGCGATAGTCGCCGACGGAGAAGCCGAAGAATATCAAGGAAGAATGTCCGAATGGTTCGGAAAAGAAAACGTATTCAAAGCAAGAGTTCGTCCTTTCGGGACAAGCGAAATAAAATAAATACATTAAATAACAAAAAGACGGGAAATAATCAAGTTTTCCGTCTTTTTTAATATCGACTTATAAGTTGATTTTAACCACTTCTCTTTGACGACGACTTTAATAAAACAGCCATAATAAAAACTATTACGAACGGAAATATCGCCGAAACGAGAAGTCCGATTTTTATATCCGAAGAAATAACTCCGACCATAACGGGACCGAGCGTGCAACCCACGTCCCCCGCGAGAGCGAGCATACCGAACATTTTCGTTCCCCCTCTCGGATAATTTTTACCTGCAAGCGAATAAATTCCCGGCCACATAATTCCGACGAATACTCCCCCTAACCCGATTCCCGCTAACGAAAGAGCGGAAAAAGGAGAAAGCGACGCAAGTAAATAAGAGCCTAAAAGCCCTACGCCACATATCGATATAGCCGCCTTTAAATTTATTTTATCCCCGATAAAACCATAAGCCGTTCTCGAAAGAGCCATACCCAACGCAAACAACGCGCCTCCGAATAAATCTCCGACTTCTTTGCTCGGAAGTTGCAACCCCACTTCCGCAAAATAAGACGCCCATTGCGCAATCGCTTGTTCCGCTGCGCCCGCCGCTATCATAAGGACGAAAAAAAGAATAAAATATTTCATCTTGAATATAGTTTTATATGTAACCGGATCTATATCTCCACCCAATTTTTCAAACGGGCATTTTGCGAACAAAAAACAATCGACTATGGGAACGGCTGCAAATATCAGAGGCAAAAACGCCCAATTTTGAACGGAAAACAATTTAAAATACAAAGTGGAAGCCAAAATGACTATTAAATGTCCCCAGCAGTAAAAAGAATGAAGCAGACACATTGCGCCCGATTTATTTTTCAGCGGAAGCGCTTCTAAAACGGGACTTAAAACGACTTCGATAAATCCCCCTCCGACCGCAGTAAAGAGCGTGGACAAAAGTATTCCTACGAAAGGATTTATAACGTTCGGAAGAATAGACAGACACATAAGCCCCGTAACGCAGAGGACCTGAGAAACGACGGCGCTCGCGCGGTAACCCACTTTAAGGGCGATTTTCGCCGATTGAGAATCGACAAGTATCTGTATTCCGAAATTTATAAAAACGACAAGGGAAAGTTGAAATGCCGATATGCCGAATTGCCTGCCGAACTGAACGAACAGAAGGGGCGAAAGATTATTTACTATTGCCTGAACGATATAGCCGACGTAACAGGCGGAAACTGTAAGCGTATAATTTTTTTTCATTCTTGTAATTTTAGCACAAACGCCAATGCAAGTCAAACCGATTTTCTGTTTAAAATCGCCTTACGGCAAAAACGTTTGCTTTTTAAATTTTATAGTAGTAAAATATATTTGCAAAAAACGGAGGCACCGATTATGAAAATAGCGATCTCGCTCGACAGCGCTTGCGATTTGAGCGAAAGTATAATTAAAGAAAACGATTTTAAGATAATACCCTTCGGCGTAACGATGGGCGACAAGTTTTTTTACGACGGCGAAGTAGACACTCTCGAAATTTTCGAATACGCCGACTCTCACAAAACTTTACCTAAAACCAACGCCGTAAACGAAGAAGCGTTTAAGGAACATTTTTCAGAACTTTTAAAAAACTATGACGCCGTAATACATTTCGATATATCTTCGGATATGTCTTCGGCGTATTCCAATGCGGTAAACGCCGCCAAAAATTTTGACAACGTGTTCGTCGTAGACAGTAGGACTCTTTCCACCGGCATCGCCCTCGAAGCGCTTTACGCGAAAAAACTTGCGGATTGCAATACAGACCCTTTGACGATCGTCGAAAAAGTAAAGGAAAGAATAGATTTCGTCCAAGCGAGTTTCGTAATAGAAAGGCTCGACTATCTCTATAAAGGCGGCAGATGTTCGAGTCTCGCCTTATTCGGGGCAAACCTTTTGAAAATCCGTCCCGAAATAGAGGTTAAAAACGGCAAAATGGGAAGCACCGCGAAGTTCAGAGGCAGAATGAAGGACGTCGTTTCAAAATACTGCGCTCAAACGCTTAAAAAATACAATAACCCCGATAAGTCGGTCATTTTCATAACTCACAGCAAAGCGACCGAAGAAATGGTCGAAGCGGCGAAAACGGTAGTAAAAGAAGCGGGATTCGAAAACGTCTACGAAACGACTGCCGGTTGCACGGTTTCGAGTCATTGCGGAAAAAACACGCTTGGAATCCTCTATATAAACGACGGCGGAAAAGACTGATTTTTTACCGCATTTTTCTTCGTTTTTATATTATATTCCCAAAATAATTTTTTAGTGTTTAAACAATGTTTTTTTAGCCCATAATATAGTTGAAT
>CADBUU010000140.1 GCA_902797945.1 uncultured Eubacteriales bacterium
TTCCTTGTTGCAGAGCGTTGACGATATTTTCAATGTAATTCTCCGTTTCGGCTATTTGCAATTTAATGTTTGGTATTACCGTGTTTTCCTTATTTTGTAATTCATACAGCGAATCGGCAATACTATCCATAAGTTCGTCGTCCATAATTTTATCCATTACGGCTTTCAGAACGAGATTTTCTATGTAATCTTAATTTACCGTTTTCTTATCGCAAGCGTGTTTTCGCTTTTGCGTAATACATTTATAGTAGCGATAAGTCTTGTTTTTATATCCCGTTCCGCACTCTCCGACCATCATTGCTTTGCATTTACCGCAAAACAGTTTTGTCGTAAGCAAATAATCGTCTTCCGCTTTATGCTTTGCGGGGGCTTTTTTATTGACTTCTAAAAGTTTTTGGACCTTATCGAAAATCTCCTGCTCGACTATCACGGGAACGCCGCCGGGAATTACGGTATCCTTAAATTTATATTCTCCGATATATTTTCTGTTAGAAAGCATACGACGGACAATATTATAATTGAGCGGTCTTTCATACGGGCGTTTATCTCCGCGCGATTTTTTAACCCTTACGGTAATCGTTGCTCCGCGCGCGTTCATATCTTTTATAATGTCTTTTATCATTTCGCCGTCTGCAAAACGCTGGAATATTTCCTTTACGAAATGCGCTTTCTTTTCGTCGATTTGTAAGTGCTGTTCGTCGTCAACGTAATAACCGAGCGGAGTACCGCCGCCATTATTTTTGCATTTTAAGGCGTTTTCAGTCATGCCGCGCGTAACTTTTTCGGCAAGGTCTGCTGAAAAATATTCGGCATAACCTTCAAGAACGGATTCAAGCAAAATTCCTTCCGAACCTTCGGCAATAACTTCCCTTGCGGACAGAACCTTAACGCCGTTTTTCTTTAATACGGATTTATAATGTGCTGAATCGTAACGGTTTCTTGCAAAACGGTCTAATTTCCACACGATAACGTAATCGAACAAGTGCTTTGCACTGTCGCGTATCATTTTTTGAAAGTTAGGGCGATTATCCGTTTTTGCGGAAAGCGCACGGTCGATATACGTTTCTATTACTTTAATGCCGTTTCGGTCGGCATATTCCATACATTCACGGATTTGACCTTCGATAGATTCTTCTCGTTGATTATCCGTGCTGTATCTCGCGTATATTACCGCTTTCATTTTTTTTCTTCCTCCATAAGTTTGCGCAGTGCGTCTTTGAGTTTGGCGTTAGCCGCCGTTGACGGATCGAAACACATTTCAATAAAATTGTTTATGCGCTCGTTTTTCGTTAAAATGTCTGCGTCAAAATATTTACCGTGCGGATCTTCCGTTCTGCCGAGAAGATAATCCGTAGAGACGTCGTAAAAATCAGCAATTCTGACAAGCAGGGGATACGACGGCATAAGCGAGCCTGTTTCATAGCGAGCGTATAAAGGTTGTTGCAGGTTGCCGAGTTTTTCAGCAAACTTTGCTTGCGATAAATTCGCTTTTTCGCGCATTGCTTTTAATCTCTGCGCCAAAATTTCTAATTTCATATTTGCTCCATAATAACTTTTTGTTATATTATATAATAAAAATAAAGCCGTGTCAATACGATAATGATATTTATTGGTTTTATTTTAAAATACAAGGCTCGGAAATTTCCGAGCCTTGTATTTATCACAAAACTAAAAGTCATTTATTTGCAATAAGGTTCATTTTATAAATAAAATTTTTCCTTAATTCATAATTCGCTGTATCTTTTATTTTTGTTATATATTGTTCATAATAATCAAATAGATAGTTAGTAAAAGCCCTTACATTGACCATTAATTTAGATTTCTCAATTATTAAGGCGTTATCACTATTCAAAGTTAAAATTGCATTCTTTCCGGTTTCTGCAGAATGCAAAATGCCACACCTTATCTCTTTATAAAAAAACCTGGCTTTTTCATAATTAAAAATATCACCTAATTCTGTTATCAAAAATGCGATATATAAGTATTTATCTCGCTCATAAGCCTATCCGAGTAGAACCAGCCCTCGAACATATCGAACCACCAAATACCTATTCCTTTGGTCAAGGTAAGCATATAATCTCTGCGCATTACGTCTATGGTCGCCTGCTCTGTCTTGAGTTTGTCGCCTTCGCCCGGAATATTTTTCGATATGTCGAATTGCACGGGCTTCAAGAAAGTTCTTTGGTCGAATTCAAGAAAATACAATTTTTTGTTAGCGTTTAGTGTATCGGATGTTATCATATAAGCACTCGTGCCTTCGTGTCTTCTGCTCCACGTGTACGCCGACGGACTCGCTATAATATCGATATCATTTGAATTAAACACCTTTTCGTAAGCGATTGAGCCGGTGTCATAAAGTCGCCTACCGCCGAGTTCCAACACGTAGCCGAAATAAACACCTATAAGCCTGTCTTTACCTACGATGCTACGCACTGCGGACGCAAAATACAGTATCGTATCCGCAATGAGTTCATTATGGAATTTGCGGTACGAAACGATGTTTTTATTTTCTGCAGGGTTGACAAACGCAACCGAGCGCTCCGCGTTTAATGCCTCCATATCCGGCGCAATGGCGCACGGGTCGCCGAGATATTTTCTATACGCACCGAGTTTAACGTCTCCGCAACTCTCTAAATCTTTTTCGCTAAACCACTCAGTCGTGCAACCGCCCAAAATAAAGTAACAATAAACTTTATCGGGATATTTTTCTTCTACGTGACAAATTGCCGCTTTGAGATATGCCGCCGCAGCATCTCGCCATTTCTCGTCCGCGGCAACGTTTGACATCTCCCAAAAAGAATCGCGATACTCCTTATGCTTTTCAAGCCACCAACTTCTCGTGTCAATTTGCAGCATAAGCATAAAATACGCATCAGGTGCGTTTTTGATAAAAAAGTCTAACTGCTCGTCTATCGGTGAAAAATCATATTCATAATCCCCAATCCAAGATTCTCCGAATAATGAATACGGAACCCCTTTCGTTGCGGACTCTCTACCTGTTGACAAAACACAAAAAAGCCTTATACCCGCTTTATAAAAATCACTTACGTTCCTATCAGTAGGCCTGAAACTTTTAAACGACAACGGCTCATAAATTTTGCCGTTGATCTCAATTTTTATCGAATTATATTTTTTTACAATCTTGCTCTTCATAATTTTCTATCTGTGGTTTACTATCAACCAAATCAGACTCCATTATTTTGAAATTATATATTTAATCGTCACACCTTTCGATAGACATTATAAATGTATTGTTCTTTAATATCTTATCTATCTCCGCCGAAGATTTCTCTTGTTCTGTTATAATCGAAACGTTATATATCGTCTTTTCCCCGCGAACCACGTTCAATTTCTGAAAATGTTTAGTTCCGAATATCTCTTTTATTTTTTCCGTTTCATTGTCGGTCTGTATAAAGGAAA
>CADBUU010000141.1 GCA_902797945.1 uncultured Eubacteriales bacterium
CATCAAGAGTATCGAGATGTCGAATACTATTGTTATTTATTATTAATTTAAATAACAAGGCAAATTTGATTAAAGAGGTCTTAAAAATATAACATTATTGCGATTTTGATGTTTTTATAAGTAACAATCGAAACGTATAGGACAAAGCAAAACATAAATAATTTTAATATAAAAGGATAGTCGACTAAGAGATACGAAAGAACCGCCGAGAGGGAGAAAGATTTACTAATGACTTTAAAGTGGCAAATGAAACACTCTTTTATGGCGAAAAACTTTTGACGACGAACTATCCCTCGGACTGTAAGGAGTGTAAAACTCTTTACAGTCTTTTTTTTCGAAAAAATAGGTTTCGATTTTGTTGCTTATTTTAAAAAATGGTGGAGTTGAATGTTAATTGAGAAATGAATTTTTGCTTGGTTAGAAAGATTTAAGCTTTATTCTTTTATTTTAACGATTAAAACTTGAAAAGATAAATAAATTGTGTTATACTTATCGTATGATAGAACAAAAAACTATTTTTGAAAAAGATGAGCTTCAACCGCTCGCATCAAGACTTCGTCCGCAGACTTTAAGAGAGTTTTGCGGTCAAAAACATTTGCTCGGCGAGGGGAAAGTTTTACGAAATATAATAGAAAGAGATAAAGTAGGCTCAATGATATTTTGGGGACCTCCGGGGGTTGGGAAAACAACACTTGCTCGCATTATCGCAAATTGTACTCAATCGAGTTTTATCGATTATTCAGCCGTTACAAGCGGGATAAAAGAGATAAAACAAGTTATGGAACAGGCAGATAAAAACCGTCGTTTCGGCGAAAAAACAATACTTTTCGTAGATGAAATTCATAGGTTTAACAAAGCTCAACAAGACGCTTTTTTGCCATACGTAGAAAAGGGCAGTATTATTTTAATCGGCGCAACTACAGAAAATCCATCTTTTGAGGTAAACGGCGCTTTGTTGTCAAGGTGTAAAGTTTTCGTTCTTCAAGCCCTTAAAACCGAAGATTTAAAAGAACTGTTATGGCGAGCCGTAAAAGACGAAAGAGGATTTGGAAAGGAAAATATCGTCATATCCGACGAGCAGATAGAGATGATAGCCAACTTTGCAAACGGAGACGCAAGGATCGCCTTGTCTACGCTTGAAATGATAATTTTAAACGGCGATACTGATGGAGAAAAAACGGTCGTAACAAATGAAAGCGTAGAGCAGTGCACTTCAAAAAAATCTCTCCTTTACGATAAGTCGGGAGAGGAACATTACAATCTTATTTCAGCGCTTCATAAATCAATGAGAAATTCCGATCCTGACGCTGCTGTTTATTGGCTCGCAAGAATGCTCGAGGCGGGGGAAGATCCTATTTATATTGCAAGAAGAGTAACCCGATTTGCGAGCGAGGACGTGGGATTGGCGGATTCAAGGGCATTGGAAATTGCCGTTGCCGCATATCATGCCTGTCATTTTATAGGAATGCCCGAATGTAGCGTCCACCTTACGCAAGCTGTCGTATATATGTCAATGGCTCCTAAGTCTAATTCAATGGAAGTCGCATATAATCTTGCAAAAAAAGACGCTTTGGAAATGCTTGCGGAACCTGTTCCTCTCAATATCAGAAACGCTCCGACTAAACTTATGAAGGAACTCGATTATGGTAAAGGATACGTTTATGCGCATGATACTGTAGAAAAAATGTCCGAAATGCAATGTTTACCCGATTCTCTTAAAGATAAAGAATATTATATACCTACCGAAGAGGGTTCGGAAATTAAATTCAAGACCAGACTCAAAGAAATTAAGGAGTGGAAAAACGAAAGAAGGAGAAATAAATAATATGAAAAAAATTTTCGGAAAGATTCTTTCTGTTTCAGCTTTTATTTTTACTCCGATTTTTTGTATTTCATTCAGCGCGTTTATTCCGTGTTTTTTCAGATTTTTTTATTATTCGTGTATAGGGCCTCTTTCTATTCCCGAAAAGAGCGGTTATTCAGTGGACGAAATTAAGGGCGCTTTTGACGGCGTAATGGATTATATTTGGAAAGGAGCCGATTTTTCTACAGGAAGTCTGAATTTCAGCGAAGAGGGGAAACAGCATTTCGCAGATTGCGTTCCTCTATTTTGGTTACAACTTATTTTAGTTGCAATTTCAGTCGTTTTTTTTATTTCTTATTTTATATTAACCGAAAAAAAAGTCGTTGATAAAGTTTATTTTAAGGGGCTTTCGCCGATTTCATGCGGTGGATTTTTGACAGTAGGGCTTCTTGGTGTCATTGGACTATTCGCTGCGATAGATTTCGACGGTTTATTTACTTTGTTCCATAAAACCTTTTTCCCGGGAAAAGATAATTGGATATTTGATTCTCGAAAAGACGAGATTATTAAGATTTTGCCCGAAGAATTTTTCCTCGTGTGCGCGATTTTTATTATTTCACTTGCTGTTTTAATTTCGTTTGTAACGATAGTGGTCGGCTTTATCAGACGAAAAAAGAAGATTCAATGATTTATTCTAATAACGATTAAGCCCCGAAAGACCGTTTTCTTTCGGGGCTTTTATCATACTTTACAGCGTTATTTATTTGAGAATTTCTTTAACCTTTGCAACAACGTTTTCAGTTGTAAATCCGTATTTTTCGAGTAAGACTGAGAATGGGGCGGACGCGCCGAAAGTCGTCATGCCAATTACTTGTCCGTCAAGTCCGACGTATTTATACCAAGAAACGGGGGAGCCTGCTTCTATTGCAAGTCTTGCGCGGACGGAAGAGGGAAGAACTTTTTCCTTATATTTTTCAGACTGCTTGTCGAAAAGTTCCATACAAGGCATAGAAACGACTCTTACGTCAATTCCTTCATCAAAAAGAATTTTTTGAGCGTTCATAGCAAGTTCCACCTCGGAACCGCTTGCAATAAGTATTGCGTCGGGCGTTTTCTTTTTGCTGTTCGAAAGAACGTATCCGCCTTTTAAAGCGTCTGACGAAGTATTTTCATATTGCGGAAGGTTTTGTCTTGTTAAAATCAAACAGAGAGGACCTTCCCCTTTTAACGCTTCTATCCAACCGTATGCCGTTTCTTTTCCGTCGCAAGGGCGGAATACTTTCATGTTGGGTATAGCTCTTAATCCGGCAAGTTGTTCTATGGGTTGATGTGTGGGGCCGTCTTCGCCTACGCCTATGGAATCGTGGGTTAAAATATAAGTAACGTTGAGATTCATCATTGCCGATAATCTCATTGCATTTTTCATATAGTCGGAGAAAACGAAGAAAGTAGCGCAATAAACTTTAAGTCCGCCGTGAGCCGCCATTCCGTTTGCGATTGCTGCCATTGCGTGTTCTCTTATGCCGAAATGCATATTCGACCCTTTCGGATTGTCAGCCGAGAAATATTCTCTCGCTTTCATATTCGATTTATTTGACGGAGCAAGATCTGCGCTTCCGCCCATAAGATTAGGTATAATTTCGGCAAGTTTGTTTAAAACGGTAAAACTCGTATTTCTCGTTGCGTCGGGTTTGGAGAACTCGAATAAAGAAGTTTCTTTGGTAAGATCGGGAAGTTTGCCTGAGTATTCGAATTTATATTGTTTTGCAAGTTCGGGATATTTTTCCGAGTAGGATTTAAAAAGTTTTTTCCATTTGTTTTCTATTCTTTTTCCCTTTTTTGCATAAATTTCTTTAAGTTTTTCGACTTCGTCGGGAAGTGTAAACGGAGGATAATTATATTCGAGATTTTCTTTTAAGGCTTTAACGCCTTCTTCTCCGAGAGGAGCGCCGTGAACCGATGCGCTTCCGGCGTTGGGGGAACCGTAACCGATTATTGTTTTAACAATGATAAGCGAGGGTTTGTCTGTTTCTTTCTTTGCTTTTTTAATTGCGTTTTTAATTGCTTTAAGGTCGTTTCCGTCTTGGACGTAAATAACCTGCCAGCCTTGCGCTTTATGTCTTGCCCCTACGTCTTCTGTAAACGCAACGTCGGTATTACCTTCTATCGTTATGTTATTTTTGTCGTAAAAAACAATAAGTTTTCCAAGTTTTAAAGTTCCGGCAAGCGAAGCCGCTTCGTATTCTATACCTTCCATCATACAACCGTCGCCGGTAAGAGCGTAAGTGTAGTGATCAACTATCGGGAAGCCGTCTCTGTTGAATTTTGCGGAAAGGTGTTTTTCGGCTATTGCCATTCCGACGGCGTTTGCGACGCCTTGTCCCAATGGTCCTGTCGATATTTCAACGCCCGGAGTATTGCCGTATTCGGGGTGCCCGGCGGTCTTTGAACCGTATTGACGGAAATTTTTTAAATCTTCCATCGAAACGTCATATCCGAAAACGTGAAGTAACGAGTATTGAAGCATTGATCC
>CADBUU010000142.1 GCA_902797945.1 uncultured Eubacteriales bacterium
CGATAAAAACAAATCGTTATCCAAGCCTCGTCAAACAAAAAACGGAGATATTTATTATATAGAAAAGCCTATAAACAAAGAAAAAAACGGTATAGGAAGAACCTTACTCGATATTTTACTTATCCCGTGGCGACTGCTGACCGCAATATTCTTCTTTTTCGAAACTTTTACTATCGCATTTACCGGTAAGGGCTTCAATAAAAACGGCTCTAACCCGGCAAAAAACAAGGAAAAATCGGATAGAGAAATTTTTATCGAAGGAAATATCGTAAACGCTGAAAAAGAATATAAAAACAACTTAAAGAAAAAAGAAGAATTTGCCGGATACGCTCCCTCGAACTGGAAACTCGTAAGACAAAAAGCAGACGGAAACCGCTTCGTCATCGCAAACGGAGTTATAGATTACGCCGTTTCAAACGAAACCGTCGTAATAACGAACGGAAGAACAATTTACCTCGTATTACCCGACGGCAAAAAAACAAAAATATCCGACGCGTCGCTTTGTTCACGCGTCGGGATATACGATGAATAAAAGCGCATTGCCGAGGCGAAAATTTCGCCTCGGTTTTATTATTCGCTTACTTCTTCCTTCGCAGGATTTGCTTTTTCTCTTATTTCTTTTTCGATTTCGGCTTTTACGTCTTCGTTAAGTGCAAGATATTCTTTTGCCTTATCTCTTCCCTGCGCAATTTTTTCGCCTTTATACGAGAACCACGAACCGCTTTTTTCGAGTATTCCGAACTCCACTCCGAGATCGACGATACAACCGGTCTGAGAGATGCCTTCGCCGTAAATAATGTCAAATTCGGCGGTCTTAAACGGCGGAGCGAGTTTGTTTTTTACAATTTTCGCCTTCGTTCTGTTACCGAACATTCCGTCGCTGTCTTTCAACGTATCCGTCTTTCTTACGTCGATTCTTATGCTTGCATAGAATTTAAGCGCTTTACCGCCGGGCGTAACTTCGGGATTTCCGAACATTACACCAACCTTTTCACGAAGTTGGTTGATGAAAATCACGCAAGTTTTGGACTTGTTCGTTATACCCGTAAGTTTACGGAGAGCCTGCGACATAAGCCTCGCCTGAAGTCCGACGTGACTATCTCCCATATCGCCTTCGATTTCCGCTTTCGGAGTAAGAGCCGCAACGGAGTCTATTACGATAAGATCTACCGCTCCGCTCCTTACTAAACTATCGGTTATATCGAGAGCTTGTTCTCCCGTATCAGGTTGAGAAACGTAAAGATTTTCAAGGTCTACGCCGAGTTTAGACGCATATACGGGATCGAGCGCGTGTTCTGCGTCGATAAATGCCGCTATACCGCCCATCTTTTGAGTTTCCGCAATAACGTGAAGAGCAACGGTCGTTTTACCTGAAGATTCGGGCCCGAATATTTCGATAATTCTTCCTCTCGGAACTCCCCCGATACCGAGGGCGAGATCAAGGGTAAGACAACCCGTAGGAATAACGTCGATATGCGTGTCGGCGGCTCCCTGACCGAGTTTCATTATAGCCCCCTTACCATACTGTTTTTCGATCTCCTTTAAAACGAGATCGAGGGCTTTTTGCTTTTCTTCTACCATAATATACTCCTTTTATAATTCTTTCAATCTTTTTATCGCAAGAAATAGCGCCGTTTTAGTTCCGTTTTTTATTACGGTTTCCCTATCTCCTTCGAATTCGTATTTATAAACCTTGACTTTTCCCTTATATCCTACGCCGAAATAACAGAGCCCTACGGGAAATTTACTGTCGTCGGAATTCGGCCCCGCTATCCCAGTAGTCGAAAGCGTCACGGTAGTTTTTCCGCTTTTGAAAAGTCCTTTCGCCATTTCTCCCGCAACTTGCGCAGAAACGGGTTTTGCCTTTACTATCGAAACTCTCTCGACTCCGAGTCTGTCGATTTTCGCTTCCGAATCGTATGCGACGATGCCCTCGTAAAAAACTTCGCTCGCCCCCGAAACGGATATTACAGAACTTGCGACGTTTCCTCCCGTAAACGATTCGGCAGTGGACAAAACGCAATTTCTCAATTTTAATAAATCTACGAGTCGTTGTTCTATTCCGACGTCGTATTCCGCATAAACACAGTCGGAAAATTCGTCTAAAAATCTCTTCTGACAGGCGTCGTAATCCATTTTCGTCGACTTGTCGTCGTAAATAATTTCAACCTTATTGTCAAGTCCGTCGCCAACGATATTAAAAGCTACTTCGAGGTCTTGTCCGATTTGAGCGAGTTTGGTTTGAATTTCCTCCTTAGTAAGTCCGAAAACTTTAAAAACCACTTTCCCGAAAGATCTACCCTCTTTACCCTTCAAAAAAGGAAGAAAAACGTCTTCGACGACTTTTTTCGTTTTAACATTATCCGAAACGAACAACACGTCGGCGTTATCACTTTTGAAAATGCAATTTATTTTGTCGCACCCCTCTATCGCCTGAGTAAGTTCAAAATCGTTACGTTCACAGTCTAACACAAGAACGTTGTCATACGCTTGTCTGCATTTCTCAAAAACTTCAATGAATAGTTTTTTTTCGCCGACGATAACGGCTATTTCGTCTGCGCTGAAATTAGCCGAATTCAACGCCTCGATAACATCGTTTAATTTTGCTTCGGGAAAATATCCGTTCTTTTCCCTAAATGCGATCACCGCAGTCCTCATCAGTCTTTAAAGACCTCCGCATTTTTGACAAGATAAGATATGCCCGAAATAAGCGTTAAGATGACCGACGCTCCGAACAATACAAGTCCGACTACCGTCGAAACGTCTCCGACGATAGGAACGAGAGTATAGAAATCTCCCGCAAAAATCAAAACGATTACGGCGATATCGGTTACGAACGTCTTTGCTTTTCCTATGTTTTCGGCGGCTAAAACTATTCCTTTTCTCGCAGCCATCATTCTAAGCGTAGAGACCGTCAATTCCCTTGCGATAATTATTACTACGCCTACTCCGCCGAAAATAAGGTATCCGTCTCCGAAATGTTTAAAAACGTTCGTATCGTAAGGATCCGAAAGAAGAACGACGAAAGCGGCGAGAACTAAAACTTTATCGGCTATCGGATCGAGAAATTTTCCGAGGTCGGTAATCAAATTTTTCTTTCTCGCTATTCTGCCGTCGAAAAAGTCGGTCGCCGCCGCCACGGCGAATATTGCGAGAGATACGAGATAATGTCCCGTAAAACTCATATAGAAAGCAACCATAAAAAATGGAATGAGTATCAATCTTGCAAAAGTCAATTTGTTTGGTAAATTCATAGCGTTTCTCCGTATAAATCGTAATCGTCGGCGGAAGTTATCTTAACTATGTATCTTTCGCCCTGTTTTATTTCGCCTTTCGACGTAAAATATATCACCCCGTCAACGTCGGGAGCGGAAAAATATGCCCTGCCGTAAAAACTTTGTTTTTCCAAATCCACTCCGTCGGTTAAAACTTCAAACGTTTTTCCTATAAAACTTTTATTTCTTTCGGCGGATATTTTGCGCTGAGCCTCGTAAAGAGTTTCCACTCTTTTGATTTTTAAGTCTTCGTCGACTTGGTCCGGCAATCGGTAAGCCGGCGTTCCCTCTTCTCTCGAATAGGCAAAAAATCCCGCGTTAAACAATTTCTCATTTTTTATAAAGGAAAGCAAATTTTCAAAATTTTCTTCGCTCTCGCCCGGAAAACCCGCTATAAAAGTCGAACGAATCGCAATTCCGTCTACTCTGTCACGAAGTTTTTTTATAAGCTTCGAATAACTTTCGCCCGTTCCTTTACGGTTCATTCTTTTAAGAACGCTTGCGTCTGCGTGCTGCAAAGGTATGTCGAGATATTTCACGATTTTCGGATTATTTGCTATTTCGTCTATAAGTTCGTCGGTAATCATATCGGGATAGGCGTATAAAAGCCTTATCGACTTTATATCATCTATTTCCGAAAGTTTTCTGATTAGTTCTACGAGTTTTACTTCGCCGTAAATATCCGTCCCGTATCTCGTTATATCCTGCGCGACTAAAATAAGTTCTTCCGTCTTTCCGAGGCTCTTCGCTTCAAAAATAAGGTCTTCCATTTTTTCCGACCTGTATTTTCCTCTTATCGAAGGTATAAGGCAATATGTGCATTTATTATTGCAACCGTCCGCAATTCTAAGATACGCATAGTGTTCGGGAGTCGTCAGAACTCTTTTCTCCGACTTAAAACTCTCTACCGTTTTCACGAAATTTACCCTCTCGCCGTTATACGCCCTTTCAAGCCCCTCGATCAGTCTCGGGTAATCTTTTATCCCGATGAATACGTCTACTTCGGTAAGGTCGTCAAAAAGTTCTCCTATAAACCTCTCGGGTAAACATCCTGTCAAAACTATTTTTTCGAGTTTACCTTTCTTTCTGTAACCGTCTACTTCCAAAACCGTTTCTATCGCTTCTTTTCTCGAACTTTCCAAAAAAGCGCACGAATTGACGATGATTATATTCGCCTCGCTTATATCCTGCGTTATTTTACCAAAATCGAGAAGAGATAACATTTTTTCGGTATCTATTCTGTTTTTATCGCATCCGAGTGATATTACACCGAACGTTTTATCCTTTAATATCATATTATTCCGAATCTGTCCTGAAATTCATCTACGGAGAAAACTCCACCGTATTTTTCATCAAATTGCTCTTTTGTAAGCGTTACCGTCTTTTGCCTTCCCGCGGCGCCGGCAGCAATATATCCTTCGGCTTCCATCCAGTCGACTATCGAACCGGCTTTCGGAAAACCAAAATGAAGTTTTCTTTGAAGAAGAGAAATCGAAACCGAGCCGAGTTGGACGGCAAGATAAAGCGCAGAAAGTTGATCTTGGGTAACACCTCCGCCCGACGATGACGTTCCGCCGCTCCTTGCCGTTACGTTTTCTATTTGCGGAGCAACTTCGCCGTTGATTTCGGCAAGCGCCGCCTCGTTGAAATAACATTTATTGTTGTCTTTCAGATATTTGACGATTTTTATAATCTCTTCGCCGTCGACAAACGCGCCTTGCGCCCTCTCGACGCTCGTCATATCGCTCATTTTATATAAAAGATCTCCCTTACCGAGAAGTTTTTCCGCTCCGACTTCGTTGAGTATCGTATTGGAGTCGATTGCGTTCGACATCTTAAACGCCATTCTCGACGTAAAGTTGGTCTTTATCGAACCTTCCATAATATTTACGGACGGTCTTTGAGTCGCAAGAATTAAATATATTCCGGCAGCCCTCGCCTTTTGGGCTATTCTCGCTATTTTTTCCTCAATGTTTTTCTTTTCCGTGCTCATAAGATCGGCAAACTCGTCGACTATTATGACGATCCTCGGCATTATGCGTTCCTTACGAGTATCGATTTTCATATTATATTCGTCGATATTTCTGACCATCGCCTCGCGAAGTTTTCCGTATCTCGACTCCATTTCTTTGACCGCCCACGAAAGAGTCGCTATCGCCTTTGGCGTTTCGTAAATAATCTCGTCGAATAGCATGTGCGGTATACCGCTGAATATTGTAAATTCAACCTGTTTCGGGTCGATTATGATAAATCTGAGTTCCGCAGGACTGTATTTATACATCAGACTCACAAGCAAAGAATTGAGCCCCACGCTCTTTCCCGTTCCCGTTGCGCCGGCTATAAGAAGGTGCGGCATCTTTGTAATATCCGCAACGACGGGGTTACCGATAATATCCTGTCCGATAGCGAACGTCAGAGAATTTTTCTTGGCGTTTTTAAATACGTCGCTCTCTATTACCGACCTTAACCCGACGGTCGCCTGTTTATCGTTCGGAACTTCCAAACCGACGTAAGGCGTTCCGGGAATCGTCGTAAACCTTATTTCGCTCTTCGTTTCAAGCCTTAACTTCAAGTCGTCGGTATACTTAGTTACGGTTTTTACCGATACGTCCTCCGGTATCGCAAGATCGAATCGGGTTATAGTCGGTCCGTGAACGACGTTTACGATTTTCGCCTCGATACCGTTTAAAACTTTCAAGCAGTTAAGTATCTTGGCTGATTTTTCCATTTTAAACACTTGGACGGCGCCGTAATCTTCCGAATTTTCATAAACGCCCAAAAGGTCTATCGGTGGCGGATTATATTTAAAATTCAAAGGCATTTCGTCGTAAGGATTGACTTTTTCTTCCTTGTCGGGAATAGGCTGTTTAACCGTTTCAAAAGTTTTTTCTTCCTCTTTCCGCTCTTCGAGCCGAGGTTCCGACTCGAACTTTTCCTCGTCAAATCCGAACTGCGCGCCAACGTCGACGAACTCGTCGTCCGAAGCCGTATTTTCGTCAATATCCTCGTAAACGACTTCGCCATATCCGCTATCCGCAAACTCACGAGGCTCGTTTTTGACAGCCTCCTTATAATTTTCCGGTATATATACGTCGTCGTTAGGC
Source organism: uncultured Eubacteriales bacterium (assembly GCA_902797945.1). GTDB lineage: Bacteria > Bacillota > Clostridia > Christensenellales > Borkfalkiaceae > UBA10281. The sequence continues at coordinate 6,380 of CADBUU010000142.1, forward strand.
GTCGAATCGTCGAGCCCGCCGGAATAATCGTCCGTAGCCATTGCCGAACTGAACATCGACGTGTTGACGGTTTTTCCGAGATTTTCCGGATTTATTATCTGCGCCGACTTAACGTAATCGAGTTTTTCGGAAAACTCTCTGTTATATTCGTCGCTATACGAACTACCCGACTTTATCTGACTTTGACGATAGCCCGAATCTTCTTCGTTCGGCTTCGGCGTTTCCTTTCCCTTAAATTCAAAACTTCCCCCGACGACCAACTTTCTTCGGCGGTTTTCGTCAACGCTCTTTACGGGCTGCCCTTCCTCAACAGTCCCCTTCTCCGCATTCTCGATTTTTTCACTATCGCCGTCACTTATAACTTCAGCGACTTTCTTTTTCCCGAATATCCTGCTTCTGAACGCTATTATAAGGGAAAACAAAATAATTACGGAAAAAAGTATAATTCCGCCGGCGAAAGTAATTCCAGAAAAAACGGGATATATAATAAGCGAAGCAACCCAGCCTCCGACCGACGAACCGAGGATCCCCTCCGACGGAGCAAAATAAGCTTCGGATAAATATTCGCCGAACTCTTTTCCTATCATTGGCGAAAAAATAGAATGAGAAAGCAAAAATGCAAAGACAAACGCAATCCCCATCGCAATTGCCGTCACTACTTTTTTACCTTTTACCGGTTTCTTACCGAAAATAAGCATTACACCGGTAAACAAATTAAAAAAAGTCAAAGGAAAAATAAAATACCCGAAAACTCCGCATAAGAACTTGGAAATTATTTCGGAAATATATCCTAAGCGAATAATCGATAAAACAAGGCAGACCAAAACGGCTCCGCTGAAAAAAGTCAACGTCATACCACGAAATTCTCTCGTTAAGACCTTCGACTTCGCTCTGCCCGTTTTTACGACTTTTATTTTCTTTCCCTTTGCCACTTCGTTACCTCATATAATAAATAATATATTTATTATAACATATTTTTTTATATTTTACAACGATTAAAAGACAATAATTTTTTCAAATATAAAAAATTACCGCAAGGCGCTCGCCTTACGGTAATCGTTTTATTGAAAATTATTTGTTTATAACAGCCACTATATCCGCAACCGTCTTTAAAGAAGCGGCGTCGTCTTCGGAAACGGTTATACCGAACTCGTCTTCCATAGCCATAAGCATCTGAACGACGTCGAGCGAATCTGCTCCCAAATCTTTTATAATATCGCTTTCCGGCGTTATATTCGCCTTATCGAGACCGAGCTGTTCAGCAAGCAGACTTACAACCTTTTCATAAGTATCCATAGTTTTTTATTCCTCCTCAATTTTTATGAGCCTAAA
>CADBUU010000143.1 GCA_902797945.1 uncultured Eubacteriales bacterium
AAGATCGCAAGGGGAAGTTTTAAGTTCTATACAACCGATCGGGGCGTTTTCGTTTTCCTTTTGGCAAACGGCAAAACAATACGGGTGGCTACGGATAAAAATATCTATTATTTTTTCGCTGTCCGAAATGGTTCTGTGATAGGGCCACCCGGCGACAGGACCGACTTCGGGGTCTTTTGCGTGGTCGAACATACTTTCGGCGTCTTCTCTTTTCCATTTGCGAAGAATAAGCCTGTCGGTTCGTATTGTAATCGTTTTTTCTGAATCCATATAAAAATCTCCGAGGAACTAAAAATATCCGCTTGATTTTTCGGCGGATATTTAAACAAAGAAATATAACCAAACACGCCGCAAGCGATGTTTTAAAAGATGAATAGTCCTATTTGAACGAATAAGAAAAGGGATAGACCATAGTAGGTGCAAACGGCGATGAAGTCGTTTATCGTTGTAATAAGCGGACCTGACGCGACTGCCGGATCTATACCGATTTTTTTGAAGAGCATAGGAATAAGAGTTCCGTCAAGACTTGCTATTATCATTGCTACGACCAAGGAAATTCCTATACACGCCGACACTTCGAAACCGAATGTCTGAACTCCTCTGTCGGCAGGCAGTGAAGTTAAAAAAGTCAGATATAAGCCGATAAATATAAATGCGAGAGAGCCGATAACGAGTCCGTTGCAAAGACCTACTCGTAATTCTTTCAGGACGAATTTGAATTTGCTTTTCCCATCGAAATTCTCGTCGCTCAAAAGTCTTATGGTAACGCCGAGAGATTGAGTTCCCGTGTTACCACTCATATCGAGAATAAGACTTTGGAAAGTATAAAGAATTATAAGGGCAGGGGGAATAAACGCCTGAAAGCGTTGAATAACGGCGGAAACTACGAGTCCGAGAGCGAGAAGTCCGAGAAGCCAAGGAATACGCTTGCGCATACTTTTAAACAGTGGCTCTTTCATATCTTCGGCTTCGGTAAGACCTGCGAGTTTTGCGTAGTCGTCGCCGAGTTCTTCGTCGACCACTTCTACGATGTCGGAAGAGGTTATTACGCCGATAAGGACGTTATTTTTATCGAGAACGGGGATCGAGTCTTCCGAATAGTCCTTTAACTGTTCGATACACTCTTCGACCGTTTCGTTTGCATAGACGTAAGGGTAGGAAGTCGTAATAATATCGTCCAAAGGAGTTGTTTCTCTCGCCCTTATGAGGTCGCTGAGTTCTATCGCTCCGTAAAACGAGCCGTCGTCGTTAAGCGCGTAAATTGTCGAAATATTGTCGTTTTCGGCGGCTTCCTTTATAACGACTCTCATCGCTTGTTTTACCGAGAGAGTTTTATTTAAAGAAATGAAGTTGGTGGTCATTCGACTACCGATCATATCGTCGTCGTAGGAGTCGATGAGTTGAATGTCTTCAACCGACTCTTTTTCCATAAGACTTATGATCTCTTCTTTCTTGTCTTCTTCGAGTTCGCCGAGGACGTCTATTGCGTCGTCGGCGTCCATGCTTTCGATTATGTCCGCCGCTTTTTCGGCGTCGAGTTCTTCGATGTATTTGTCTACGTCGTCGAGGTAAGCGAATATTTTCGAAACGAGGTCTACGCCGAGGCTTTTATAGAGTTTCGACCTTTCCTGCTGAGTAAGTTCGGGAATTATCGACGCAATGTCGTTTTCGTGATAGTCGAGTAATTTTTCTTTTAAAACCGAAGGGGGATCGTCGCTCTTGATTATTTTTAAAAGTTCTTCTTCATAGTCTCTTTTTTCCGGAACTTCGCGCTCGATTTCTTCTTCCGGAGTCTGTTTTTCTTCCATTGACGATACCTCCTTGATTTTTAAATTTAAAAGACAGTCGGTTTTTTGCTTGTTTCCTACTGTCTTTTCGTCTATTTTAACATATTTTTTTGAATTTGTATATTAAATTTATAAAAAATTTTACTTTAAAATAAAATTTTCACGCTGTCGTAACCGTCGCAAGTAAGTTTGACCGAGAAGAAAGTCGTAAGCCCCTTTTCGGCGTATTCGAAATCTTTAAAGGCGAATGTTTCGACGGCTGAATGCATTGCGAGTTGAGCCAGCCCTACGTCAACGCTTCTTACGGACAGTTGACTGCTGCTTATCGCCCCCAACGTGCCTCCGCACGGAAGGTCGGAACGCATAAAGAAATCCTGACAGGGAACTTCCGCTTTTTCAAAAATACGCTTAATGACAGCCGAGGAGAAAGCGTCCGTCGTGTAGTTTTGATTGGCGTGTTTTTTAATTACGATGCCGTTACCCATCAGCACCTTGTTAGTCGGATCGGAAAGCTCGGGGTGGTTGGGATGAACGGCGTGAGCATTGTCGAAGGAAACCAAAAACGAAGAATTCAGACTATCTCTCATTTCCTCTTCCGTCTTGCCGAGAGAAAGTGAGATTTTAAGCAGCGTATCGTAGAGAAATTTTGATCCTGCGCCTTGTTTCGTCCTGCTTCCGACTTCCTCGTTATCTGCCACAAAAACGACGTTTATCGCCTTTTCTTTGCCGTGAATAAGACCTTCTACCGAAGAAAATGCGCTCGTTAAATTGTCTATTCTCGGGGAACATACGAGTTCGTCGTCGCACCCTGCCGAAAAAGGCTTTTGCGAACAGACGAGATAGAGGTCGCAGTCTACGACTTCGCCGTCCGCAAAGCGATTTATTTCGTCGTTTAACCTTCCGTCGTTTACGACGCTTTCGATGGGGGATAAATCGGTTTGAGGATTGAATTTAACCCCATCGTTGACTGTTCTGTTAAAATGTATCGCAAGCGAAGGGATAACGAAAGTGTGAGAAGAAGTAAAATTCACGCCGTAAAGTTCGTCGCCTTTTTTTACTATAAGTCTTCCGGCAACGGTCAAAGGTCTGTCGAACCAGGAATATAATATTCCTCCGCCGTATTTTTCGACGTTGAATTTGCGATAGTTTTCAACCTTCATTTCATAATTAGTCTTTAATTTAAAACACGGAGAATCCGAGTGAGAGGCGACGATATTAAACGAAAAATCTTTTCCGCATTTAAAGGCAATTAATGAGGAGTTGTTTCTCATAAGGTAATAGCCTTTATTCTTTTCGAGTTGCCATTTCTCACCCTCTTTAAGCATTGTAAAAGAGTTTTCTTCGAGAATTTTCGCAATTTCCGAACAGGCGTGGAACGCCGTCGGAGAGTTGTATAACGCTTGCATCAATCTTTCTTTTTTCATAATAAAAAATTATAAACTTTTTTATATCAAAAGTAAAGCGTTTTCGCAAAAATAAGGTGTTTGGAATATAATACCGAGTAGAGGAAAATCAAATGCGGGCGAAAAAAGAGGTAAATCTCGAAGTAATTAAGGACAATTACCGAAAAATAAAAGAAAAAGTCAAAAAGAGGGTAATATGCGTCGTAAAAGCGGACGCATACGGACACGGGCTATATGAGGTCGCGAAAAAACTCGATTCGAAAGACGGCTTTGCGGTCGCCACGGCGGAAGAGGGAATGGAGGTCGTAGAAGCGGTTAAGGGTAAACGCCCCGTTCTTCTTCTCGGAAAAGTCGAAAAAGAAGATGTCGCAAAACTTATAAACAGCGGAATTTCAATGACCGCATACGAAAGAGAAGTCCTCGTATATATCGATAAACAAGCGAAACGTTTGAATAAACGAGCAAGTGTTCATATAGCCGTAAATACGGGAATGAACAGAATAGGAGTAATCGAAAAAGAGGGGAAACAAATAATAACTTTTGCCAAAAGTCTGAAAAATCTTTCGGTAGACGGCGTATATTCTCACTTTTACGACGCCGACGACAATCAAGCGAGAATTTCTCAACTTGCGGCGTTTAAAAGGGTTGTCGACGGGGAGAATATTTTCTCTCATATTTCGGCGACCTCGGGTATATCTTATGGCGATTGCGTATTAGACGGGGCGAGAGTAGGTCTTGGCTTATACGGATACGGACTTGATTTTCTGTCGCCTTCGATGAGCGTAAAATGTCGTGTGGTGGCGAAAAATCGACTTATAGAGGGAGATATCGTTGGGTATTGCGCAAAATTCGTCGCAAAAAAACCTATCGTTTGCTTGACTTTGTCAATGGGTTACGCCGACGGCGTGCCAAGGTCTTTTACGGGCGGAGAAGTTATCGTCGGAGGGAAGAAAAGAAAAATAATCGGCAACGTATGTATGGACTGTTGCTTTTGCGAGGGCGACGAAAACGTCAGTATAGGCGAAGAGGCCGTCTTTATCGGCGAAAGCGCCGGAATGCGCCTGACTGCCGAAGATTTCGCGAGGTCGGCTAAAACCATACCGTATGAAATCTTATGTTCATTTAAAAGGATAAAAACTTTTTATTGCGGTAAATGAGTTGACAAGAAAAGATAATAAGTATAAAATATAATATATTTTATTATATATGGAGTTCACTATGGCTGAATTTATGGGTAATTTAAGAAGAACCGATATGTGCGGTAACTTCGGGATAAAGGACGTCGGCAGAGAAGTCGTCGTTATGGGTTGGACGCAGAGAAGAAGAAATCTCGGCAGTCTTATTTTCGTCGATTTGAGGGATAAGACGGGGTTGGTGCAGATAGTTTTCGACGATACTACCGAAAGCGCCGTATTTTCAAAGGCTCAGTCTATCCGTTCCGAATACGTTCTCGCCGTTAAGGGGAAAGTAAGAGAGAGGGAAAGCAAGACTGATAAAATAGCGACGGGGGCGATTGAAATTCTCGCCGACGAATTGAAAATACTTTCCGAGGCGGACACTACGCCATTCGAAATCGTCGACGACACCAACGTCAACGAAACTTTAAGACTTAAATACCGTTATCTCGATTTAAGGCGTCCGTCGCTTCAAAAAAATCTCTTTATGAGAAATTCCATTTTAAAAGCGGCGAGGAAGTTTTTCGACGACAACGGATTTACCGAGATCGAAACGCCTATGCTCGGTAAATCGACTCCCGAAGGCGCGAGAGATTATCTCGTTCCGTCGAGAGTTCACCCCGGAAGTTTTTACGCTCTTCCGCAGTCCCCCCAACTTTATAAGCAGTTACTCATGATTGCCGGATTCGACAGATATTATCAAGTCGCAAGGTGTTTCAGAGACGAGGACCTTAGGGCAAACCGTCAACCCGAATTTACTCAGATAGATGTTGAGATGAGTTTTGTCGAAAAGGTTGAGGACGTAACCTATCCCATCGAAGGGCTTATAAAAAATATTTTCAAGTCGACCATCGGTCTTGATCTCGGCGAAGGGCATTTCAGGACTATGACTTATAAAGAAGCGATGGAAAATTACGGTTCGGACAAGCCGGATACCAGATTCGGTCTTAAAATCGTCGATTGTTCAGACCTCTTTAAAGACAGTCCTTTCAAGGTGTTTACAGACGCTCTAACGATAGAAATAGGACCTATAAGAGGAAGCGTAAGGGGTATAAACGCCAAAGGACTTGCCGAAAAGTTTTCGAGAAAGGACCTCGACGCGACCGTCGAATACGCAAAAACTCTCGGAGCGAAAGGGCTTTGCTGGATGACCTGGCAAAAGGGCGGAGAGATAAAGTCGTCTTTTTCTAAGTTTTTGACCGAAAACGACGTTGAAAACATAAAGAAGAGAATGAATTTCGAAGAGGGCGACGCGCTTTTCTTCGCGTCGGATAAAGATTACGTCGTGTTTAACACTTTGGGAGGATTGCGTCTGTATTTTGCGGAAAAGTTCGGACTTGTCGACAAAAACGTCTACGATATTTTGTGGATAACCGAATTTCCGATGTTCGAATGGTCGGAAGAGGAAAACAGGTTTATGGCTGTTCATCACCCATTCACTGCGCCTATGGACGAGGACCTCGAATTCGTCGAGAGCGCTCCCGATAAGGCGAGAGCGAAAGCCTACGACCTCGTCATCAACGGACAGGAATCGGGCGGCGGTTCTATAAGAATTTTCTCGCGCGATATTCAGAGAAGAATGTTCAAAGTCCTCGGATTTTCGGAAGAGGATATACAGGCAAAATTCGGATTTTTCGTCGACGCTTTCAATTACGGAACTCCTCCTCACGGCGGACTTGCGTTCGGACTTGACAGACTTACGATGCTCCTTACGAAAGACGAGTCCATAAGGGACGTTATCGCTTTCCCGAAGGTTCAGACGGCGTCTTGTCTTATGAGCGAGGCTCCCTCGCCCGTAGAGGACAAGCAACTTAAAGAATTATCAATAAAAGTAGAGGAATAAAAATGCGTATAGAAGATTTCAAAAAGGTAAAAATAGAGGCTATGAAGGCGAGAGATAAGGACGCCGTTACCGCTTTAAACGCAGTAATAAATAAACTTATGCTTGCCGGAATAGAGAAAAAGGCGGCGGGAGAAGAAATGACCGACGCCGACGTTACGAAGATACTACAAAAGACGATAAACGAACTTACCGAAGAAAGGGAAGGTTTTGTTAAAGCGGGTAGAGCGGAAACTGTCGCAAGCCTTGACAATCAACTTGAAACGGTAAAGAAATATCTTCCCAAAATGATGACGGAAGACGAGATAAGGGAAGTAATTCTTTCTCTTCCCGACAAGTCCGTTCCATTCGTTATGAAGCACTTTAAAGCCGAATACGCGGGCAAAGCGGATATGAAACTCGTCGGCGAAGTATTGAAAAAGATTTAAGGGACTTATGGACGAAAGGGAAAACAATTTGGATAAATACGCTGAAAACAGGGCGAGGAGTTTTGTCAGAACTCCTCTCGTTTTGGCTCTTTTGGGGTTGCTGTTTTCGGTTCTTTACGGCTTCGGAGCGCTATTTTCGGTCGTGTCTCTAATACTTTCGGCAGTAAGGTATAAGAAGAAAAAATCGGAAACTTTGCGTTGGGCGATCGTTATATCCGCCGTTACCCTTTTCGTTTGTGTATTGTTCTGGATAGGGCTTATAGCCGTATTCGCTTGGTTTAGACAGACGACTTAGGAGACGTGAAGTGGAGAGAAAAAAATTCATATTACATTCCGACTATAAGCCGACCGGCGACCAACCGCAGGCTATTAAAAGTCTTACGGAGGGGATAGAGGACGGACTTCGTTCGCAGGTCCTCGTCGGCGTTACGGGAAGCGGAAAGACGTTTACTATGGCAAACGTCATCGCAAACGTTCAGCGCCCGACGCTCGTCATCGCTCACAATAAAACTCTTGCGGCTCAACTTTGTAACGAACTACGGGAGTTTTTCCCCGAAAACAGGGTGGAATATTTCGTTTCGTATTACGATTATTATCAGCCCGAATCCTATATTCCGTCGACGGATACTTACATTGAAAAAGACCTTTCCATAAACGACGAAATAGATAAACTCAGGCATAGCGCGACTTGTTCGCTCGCCGAAAGGAACGACGTTATAGTAGTCGCTTCCGTGTCGTGTATTTACGGACTCGGAGCGCCCGAAGAGTATTTCGCCCTCGCAATATCTTTAAGAGAGGGAATGCAAGTCGACCGCGACGAACTTATGAGAAAACTCGTGTCGAGGCAATACGAGAGAAAGGACGTAGATTTTACACGTTCTTCGTTCAGAGTAAAAGGGGATGTCGTAGAGATATTTCCGTCGTCAAACGACGAAATATATATAAGAGTTGAATTTTTCGGCGACGAGATAGAGAGAATAAGCGAGTGCGAATACGTCAGCGGAAAGCCGATAAACAGGCTTAAACACGTTGCGATTTTTCCTGCGAGCCATTATGCGGTTGGCGACGAAAAAATGGAAAAGAGCCTTTCCCGTATCGAAAGCGATATGAAAGACGAGGTCGAAGCCTTTAAAAAACAGGATAAACTTTTAGAAGCGCAGAGGCTTTTGCAGAGGACGAGTTACGACCTTGAAATGATGCGGGAAATAGGCTATTGCAGCGGCGTCGAAAATTACAGCAGATATTTCGACGGGAGAACTCCGGGAGAACCGCCTTTTACCCTTCTCGATTATTTTCCGAAAGATTTCATAGTCTTTATCGACGAAAGCCACATGACGATACCGCAAATACGGGCGATGTATAACGGAGACAGGTCGAGAAAGCAAAACCTCGTCGATTTCGGATTCAGATTGAAGTCGGCGTTCGATAACAGACCTCTTACGTTCGACGAATTCGACAAAAGAGTCGTTCAGGAAATTTTCATTTCGGCAACGCCGGCTGACTACGAAAAGTCTGTCGCCGACAATTTTGCCGAGCAGATAATACGTCCTACCGGACTATTGGACCCCATCGTCGAAGTTCGGCATACCAAAGGTCAGATAGACGACCTCGAAAGCGAGATAAGAAAAGTCATTTCCGAAAAAGGCAGAGTTCTCGTTACCACGCTTACAAAAAAAATGGCGGAAAGTCTTACCGATTATCTTAAAGAACAGTCGGTAAAAGTAAGATATATGCACAGCGACGTCGATACCCTCGAAAGGATAGAGATAATACAGGAACTGCGTAGAGGAGATATAGACGTTTTGGTCGGTATAAACCTTTTAAGAGAGGGGCTTGACCTTCCCGAAGTAAAACTCGTCGCCATTCTCGACGCCGATAAAGAAGGTTTTTTAAGGAGCGATACCGCCCTTATTCAGACGATAGGAAGAACTGCGAGAAACGCCGAGGGGCGAGTTATAATGTATGCCGACGTCGTTACGGACAGTATGAAGAGGGCGATGGACGAAACTTCGAGAAGAAGAAAGTTGCAGAGCGAATACAACGAAGCGCACGGAATAATTCCCAAGACGATCGTAAAGAAAATATCCAACAGTATAGAAATATCCAAAAAAGTCGACAGGACGAAGGATATAAAGGAAAAGGATATACCCGAAGAGATAGAGAAACTCAAAGCGCTGATGAAAGTCGCTTCGAGCAACCTCGAGTTCGAAAAGTGTATAGAAATAAGAGATACGATAGCAAAATTAAAACTTAAATTGAGAAAAAGATGATAGAATATATTAAAATCAAAGGGGCGAAAGAAAACAACCTCAAAAATATAAGCATAGATATTCCGAGGGATAAACTCGTGGTTTTCACGGGACTTTCGGGGAGCGGGAAATCGACGCTCGCATTCGATACCATATTTGCGGAAGGACAGAGAAAGTATATGGAAAGCCTTTCGAGTTATGCGAGAATGTTTTTAGGTCAAATGGAAAAACCCGACGTCGAAAGTATCGACGGGCTGTCGCCGGCAATTTCGATAGACCAAAAAACGACTTCCAACAATCCCCGTTCGACGGTCGGAACGGTTACCGAGATTTACGACTATTTAAGACTGTTGTATGCGAGAGTAGGAACTCCGCATTGTCCTAAATGCGGAAGAGTTATTGAGAAAATAACGGTAGACCAGATAGCCGAAACCGTCCTTTCGATGGGCGAAGGTTCAAAAATTCTCGTCAACGCGCCCGTAGTAAGGGGCAGAAAGGGCGAATATACCAAACAACTCGAAGGATATGCGAAGAGCGGTTTTGCGAGGGTGGAAATAGACGGAGTTGTCTACGATCTTTCGGAAGAGATAAAACTTGAAAAAAACATAAAACACGATATTTCCGTCGTTGTCGACAGACTTGTCGTCAAGTCGGGAATAAGGAAAAGACTTACCGACAGTTTAGAAACGGCGCTAAAACTTGCCGACGGGCTCGTGTCGATTGAAAAAGAGGGCAAAAGTAAGTTGTATTCGACAAATTACGGATGTCCCGATTGCGGAATAACCATAGCCGAAATAGAGCCGAGGTCATTTTCGTTCAACAATCCATACGGCGCTTGTCCGGTGTGTAACGGGCTCGGATATACGACGAGAATAGATCCGGCGCTCGTTATCGGCAATCCGAACAAGTCTTTAAGAGAAGGCGCTTTGACAATAACGGGCTGGAATCTCGACAACGGCAAGATGAGCGAAATGTATTTTTCGTCGCTCGCCCGTCACTACGGGTTCAGCCTCGACGTTCCCGTCAAAAACCTTCCCGAAAACGTAATGAATATTCTCCTTTACGGCAACGGTGGGGAAAAGATAAAAATGTCGTATAATTCCCGGACTTTTAGCGGAAGTTATTACTCCGCTTTCGAGGGCGTTATACCAAACCTTGAAAGGAGATACAGGGAAACTTCGAGCGATTACACCAAGAGCGAAATTGAAAGATATATGGTCAGTTCGCCTTGTCTTACCTGTAAGGGCAAGAGGCTTAAAGACGAGGCTCTCGCGGTTACCGTCGGGGATAAAAATATCGCGGACCTTTGCGACCTTTCGGTCATAAACGTCCGCAAATTCATAGGCGAACTTAATCTTACCCCCACTCAACAGATTATATCCAAAGCCATTTTAAAAGAGATAAACGCAAGGCTTAAATTCCTCGAAGACGTGGGGCTCGGCTATCTGACTCTTTCGAGAAACGCAGGCAGTCTTTCGGGCGGTGAAGCGCAGAGAATAAGGCTCGCGACACAGATAGGAAGCGGACTTACGGGCGTTTTGTATATTCTCGACGAGCCGAGCATAGGGCTTCATCAAAGGGATAACGAAAAACTTATAAAAACTCTCGAAAGATTGAGAGATCTCGGCAATACGCTCATCGTCGTCGAACACGACGAGGACACTATGCGCGCGGCTGACTTTATCGTGGATATAGGACCTAAAGCGGGCGTCCACGGAGGAGAAGTCGTTGCGAGCGGAAGCGTTGAAGATATTTGCAACGCCAAAAATTCCATAACGGGCGATTACCTTTCGGGAAGAAGAAAAATAGACGTTCCTCTTTCGAGAACTCCCGTCGGGGATAAGTGGCTCATAGTTAAGGGCGCAGAACAAAATAACCTAAAAAAAATCGACGTTTCTTTCCCCGTAGGGCTTATTACCGCCGTAACGGGCGTTTCGGGAAGCGGTAAGAGTTCGCTCGTAAACGAAGTCCTTCTTCCGATTTTATCAAACGAATTGAACGGCTCGAAAATGAGGCTCGGAAAACTCCAAGATATTTCGGGGATAGAGAATTTCGACAACGTCATCGCAATAGACCAATCTCCCATCGGCAGAACGCCGAGGAGCAATCCGGCGACGTATACGGGCGCTTTTACCTATATAAGAGAACTTTTCGCAACCTCGAACGACGCCAAAGAAAGGGGTTATAAGGCGGGCAGATTTTCATTTAACGTCGCAGGCGGTCGTTGCGAACGCTGTCAGGGCGACGGGATTATCAAGATAGAAATGCACTTTTTGCCCGACGTTTTCGTGCCTTGCGAAGTGTGTAAGGGCAAGAGATATAATTACGAAACTCTCGAAGTTAAGTTTAAAGGCAAAAATATCGCCGACGTCCTCGATATGACGGTAGACGAAGGCGTTGAATATTTCGCGAATATTCCGAGAATTTATAATAAGATAAAAACCTTGCAGGACGTCGGTCTCGGCTATATAAAACTCGGACAGTCGGCGACGACGCTTTCGGGTGGCGAGGCTCAAAGGGTAAAACTTGCTACCGAACTTTCCAAACGCTCTACGGGCAGAACGCTATATATTCTCGACGAGCCGACTACCGGACTTCACAGTTACGACGTCGATAAACTCATTTCCATATTATATAGGTTGAGAGACGCAGGAAATACGGTAATAGTTATCGAACACAACCTCGATATGATAAAAATCGCCGATTATATCGTCGATTTAGGTCCCGAAGGCGGCGACGAGGGCGGACGTATAGTCGCTGTCGGAACTCCCGAAGAGGTCGCAAAGGCGAAAGGGAGTTACACGGGAGAGTTTTTAAAGAAAATACTCGGAGGAAAATCATAAGATGATAAGAGACGGATTTAAAGACGAAAAAAAAGTTACGTCGAGGGAAAACAGAAAAAAAATCGCGCTCGGCGAAAGAAATTTTTATGCGAAAGAGATTACGAAACTTCGAGACCTTAATAAGAGTTTAAGTTTTTCAAATCATTTTATGCTCGTCGTCCTTCTTTTGGCTTACGCTTTCGTTTTGCTTCTATTCTTTCTTACCAAAGACAGCGAAGAGCCTTTCAGTCCCGTCCAATTTATAATCTGGTCGGCAGTTATGGGCGCGTTTTTAGTGTGGTATATCGTTTGGTTTGTCGCTATAAAGCCTACGAACGAAAAAAAAGCGGAGAGATATAAAAAGGAACTCGAAAGGATAAGTCGAGCAAGCGTCGACAAGGTTGGCGGAGCGTATAAAATTTACGGCTCCGATTATATAGAAAAACTCAGAAAGCAAAACGCCGAATTAAAGCCGAAAACTTCCGAAGATACGGAGAATACTTCAACGGGAAATCCGGAAGAGAAGAGTGAAAAGGGCGAAGAAACGCAAGAAAACAGAGAATAATCTAAAACAAAACAAGCGAGAGGATTAGTGTGTCAGTAATAATTTCTATTACTGACGCACTAGTTATATTTACCCATAGGGTAAGTTATGGCAAATATAATATAACTTTGACTGCAAGTCAAAATATAACTTTTAGAATTACTCTACTAAAATTTATCGCAAATAATATAAAACCTAATAAAACGAATAGTCCTAACAAATAATTTAAGGATTTTTATACTTTTTTCATATTTAATCTCCTATTTTTCCATATATTTTAATTTTAAAACCATTTTTATAATGGATTTCTACGTTGAAAACTGTTTCTGTAAATTCTGCCTCCCCCGTAAATTCATCTTCATAATGTATTATTACTGCTTGGCAATCTTTATATTTTCCTAAATATTCTTCAATAACAACAGATTCATAATTTAGATTTTTTCGGGGAAACTGAACCGCATAAGCCTTCTTCAACTCAAGAGACTCTTTATCCGTCAAAACATCAAAATTTTCATTATTGTGTTTTTCTGCTATAATTCTAATGTCGTTCTCTGTAAGCAAGTCATTATCTAACGCTGTCTGAATGTCGTAAAAAGAACCTTGTTCTGATTCTCCGTTTTTACACCCGCAAAACAAACTAAAACACATAAGAAAAACCAGTCCTATAACTAAAATTTTCTTTATTTTTTTCATTTTCTCTCCTTTAAAAAATCAAATAAAAAATGTTAAATCAGTTATAAACATTTTTATAATTAATAACTAATATTTTTTTGATAATGTTTAACACATACATTATGAAATTCTATTTTATCAAGTTCTATAGCTAGATATTTTTGAATTGGTTTTGGTTCTTCTGACCTACTTCTACAGGTTACTAAAACATCAATTTTTAAATCGCCATTTGCAAAACTTATTTGCTTCAACGAGTGCTTTATCTCATTGTAACTTGAATAAATATATATTATTAAATCTTTCTGTGCAAAATCTATTTCAGGATTTCTTTCTAATATTTCTTCAGCCTGTATCACCGTTGTAATAACAAAGGTCCTATTTTTCGGCAATGTTTCTGTAGTCTCCAAATTCTCATCATATTCATACATGCCCGAAACAGAATTGTTTTCTAAAAAAGATTTTTTTAGAAAGACATTTATTATTTTTGCATTATAACCAACTTGTTCGTTTCCTCCACACCCATAAAATAAACTAGAACACATAAGAAAAACTAGTCCTATAACTAAAATTTTCTTTATGTTTTTCATATCTATTTTCTCTCCTTTTTTAATCGTCTACAGCACGTATGATGCCGATTTTTTTTACAAATTCAAGTTTTTCAATTTCGTGAATAATAATATTTACTTCTCCATTCGTGACATCTGTCA
>CADBUU010000144.1 GCA_902797945.1 uncultured Eubacteriales bacterium
AAAGAATTTTATCTGTATTCCGGGGAAACGTAAAAAGGGTTCCGGTGACAACCAACTTAAAGAAATGGACCTCACGCAACTGTCTGATACGTTGATTTATCTTGGCGGAGAGGGTGACGGCGGAATCGTATATCAGACGCAGTCTTCAACGCACAGCGAAGGAAAATCTACTTTAACAGCCAACCTTGCCATTTCCCTCGGGCAAGCCCAAAGAAAAACCTTGATTATCGATTGCGACTTCAACAAGATGAGAATTCACCGACTTTTCAATCTCGATAGGCATATCGGAATCTCGGATTATTTCAAGGGTGAAAAGACTTTTGATGAAATAGTAAAACCTACCGACTATAACGGAGTAGACGTTATAACCTGTGGAGAAATTATCGATAACCATACGATAATTTTCGCCTCGAATAAATTTAAAAAGCTTATTGACGAGGCGAAAGCGAAATATGACTTTATACTTTTGGACTGCGCTCCCGTGGGAATAATGTCGGATTATATCAATATTTCTAAAATTGCAGAAAAAACTCTAATAGTTGTCGGATGCAATCAAATCAAGAGCATAACACTAAAAAATACGGTAAAAGAATTGAATGCTTGCGGAGCAAACGTAGTAGGAACTGCGTTTAACTTCTGCAATGCAAAAGCAAATAAATATTACCATTATTACAGCGAAGAAAAATATAATACGGAAAATAATAAATAATAACCCGATGGAAATCGGGTAAAATGCGGACGTGGCGGAATTGGCAGACGCGATGGACTTAGGATCCATTGGGCAACCATGCAGGTTCGATTCCTGTCGTCCGCACCACCTCGTCGCCACAAGGCGAATTATGCGACAAGTCGGGCGTTTGCCCGACTTGTCTGCTTTTACGCCTGTGGCTCCTCTTCCCTAAAATCTTTTGCGATGCAAAATATTTTCGGGAGCCCTATTTTATTTCGCAAATCTTTTGTTTCACAAAATCTTTGCGGGAGCCCTATTATTTAAATAGTTATTTCGGTCAACAAAGGCATTATCACGGCGATGCTAATCCGTTGCCGACTTTTATAATTTTGGTTTTTGAAGTTGATTTTTAAAGCACTTTGGAGTATAATTAAATAAAATATACTTTATAAATTTACCGATAAAGGAGAAAGGTATGGATACGGAAAAAAAGTTAGGTATATCAAAACCGAAAGCGATTGCTTTATTTTTTCAAATGATAATTATAGTTTTTGCAACGCTTGCAACGGCATACGTTTTAGGTTTTTCGATAGCAAGCGGGGTGGGAGCGCTTTTTGTCGTCGCATATTGCGTAGTTTTGCTTTCGTATTTTGCGATGATTTTTTATGCCTCATACGGATATAAAAAGAATAATTCATATTATTTAGGGACAATATACGCCTTTTGCGCCGCAATACTTTTAAACGTATTATTGCCGTTCAGAACGACCTATCAATTAGCGACTCTTACGGTTTTATTAGGTTTGTATATCGCTTTTGCTCAAAGGTTAAACAACGTAAAAGTGGCGGAGTGGTTGCTTTTTTTAATGATATTATTTGCGCTTGCTTTTTCGATTTATTCTACCGCAACGGCGCGAACGGAAAACTTAAACGAATTGAGCGCTGATTTCTTTTCTGTTTCGGCAATGTTTATTTCAATCTGGACGCCGGTAATAATGACCGTAACTCTTGCCATTTGCTATAGTGTAAGACGGAAAAAATAAAAAGAATTTTACATAGGACTGAATTTTAAAAACTTAAGTTTGTGAAGTAAACCCCAAAAGTTTGTTTGGCTTTTGGGGTTTACTTCATAGCTGTTGTGTTGCTATGTGTAGTTGTAGCGTGGGGCTGAACCTTTTTCTGTAAGTCCTTTTAGTGGTTTTATACGATATTATAATTGCGTATTAATTCAAAAAATTGAAATTTGATTAAATTTTTCAAAAATACAACATATTTAAAATAATTTTGAACAAATTTTTATAAAATATATAAAATTGCTTGACAGTATTGCTGATTATTTGTAAAATATACATATCATACTAAGGAGAAAATCAATATGATAAAATATTTGATAGTATTGAAAAACAGCAATTCTAAGTTGGTCGGTTATTTCGGACAAAATTCCGAAACCGAATACTTAACTTCCGTAAGTTCTGACGTTAGCGAAGTCGTTAGTCCGAAATTTCTTATTTTTGAAGATTGTGAAGATATTTCCGCTCTCGTCGGCGTTGTAATGAAATTAGGTTGGAAAAATTTCAGAATAACCAAGAAAAGGATAAAAATATGCGAAGAGGAAATCGAATACCTTAGTTGTGTTATGGCATGATAGTTTTGCAAAGCGAAAATTAAGGATAAAATTATCGAATCTTATTATTTAATAATAAAAATAAATTATTTTCCGTCAGGTATTATAATGACGGACTTTTGGTGGACTTAAAGTGATACAAAAATAGTATAAAAAGGAGATAGAAATGCAAAAGAAATTATCTAAAATCGTGTCGCTTTTTATTCTCGTTTGTCTTGCGATTTCGCTCGTTTCGTGCGGATCTGCCGAAAAAACGGGAAAATACGAATTCAAGTATTGGAATGAATGTTCCGCGCTCAATAATCTGAAAGATTACGTCGAGGACGTAACCGACGAAAAGTCGAAGGATTTCATACCGGTTGCTGACCGTATAGCCGTTTTTGATATGGACGGAACGCTTTACGGCGAACTTTTCCCGACTTATCTCGAATATCTGTTATTTGCATACAGGGCTTTGGACGATAAAAATTTTCAAGCCGACGAAGAGACGAAAGAAGTTGCGAGAACTATAAGGGCTTCCGCCGAAACTGGTAGTTTTCCGAGCGATATGCCCATGAAGCACGCTTTGGGACAGGCGAAAGTTTTTGCCGGTATGACGGTAAATGAATTTTTGAATTACGTCAAAGAGTTTTTAAAGCAAACCCCGGCGGGATTTACGGGAATGACTTACGGCGAGGCATTCTATCTTCCTATGATAGAAGTTCTCGATTACTTGCAGAAAAATCAATTTAAGACCTATATAGTCAGCGGTTCTGACCGTTTTATATGCAGAGCGCTCGCAAGCGAACCTTGCAATATTCCATACGAACAGATAATAGGTATGGACGTCAAGTTGGAATCTGACGGTCAAGACGGAAAAGACAGTCTTGATTATCAATTCGTCGCAGGGGATAAAGTGATAAGAACGGACTCGCTTTTGATTAAAAATCTCAAAACCAACAAAGTTTTGCAGATAACACAGGAAATATGTAAACAACCTGTTTTGTCTTTCGGAAACAGTTCGGGAGATACGAGTATGCACGTTTTTTCAGTAACCGATAATAAGTATAGAAGTCAGGCGTATATGCTTATCGCAAACGACGAAGTGAGAGATTATGGCAATGCTGAAAAAGCCGAAAAACTCGGCGAACAGTGGAAGGCTTCCGGATTTAACGTCATTTCAATGAAAGACGACTGGAAAACCATTTACGGAGATAAAGTTATCAAAACAAAATAATGATAAAAAAGGCGGAAGAAAATTCCGTTTTTTTTATGTTTGCGTTGACATTATTTGATAAAGATAATATAATTATTTTAAAATCGAAGTTAACGGGTTAAGATAAAAATGAAAGCGATTTTTTTGGGCGATAAAGACGCATATATTTTTCTTACGTCGCTCACAATCGATAGAACGCCTTTGTTCGATGAAGTGAGGATTGTTGAAAGCGTAGACGACGCGCTCTCGTATTTTAAGGAAAACGACGTCAATATTGCAATACTCGATACCGGCGTTAGGGAAATAAACGCTCTTTCCGTCGCTAAGACTTTAAGAAGTTATAGGGAAAATCTGCCTGTAATTATTCTTTCGGAAAGTTCGGAGTATGCTTTGGAAGCATTTTCTTTTCACGCTTCCGGCTATATTTTAAAGCCAATAAAGGAAGAAATTTTTATTTCCGAAATAAAATATGCGCTTAAAAATACGGAGTTAAGTAATGGCCGAAAACCTATCGTAAGAACGTTCGGGGAATTCGACGTGTTAATAGGTGAAAAACCGATATACTTTTCACGAGCGAAATCTAAAGAACTTCTCGCATATCTCGTAGACAGACAGGGCGGAAGCGTTACGAGACCGACGGTATTCGCCGCTCTTTTCGAGGATGGTTTTTATAACAGGTCAATGCAAAAATATCTCGATACGATAATAAGGTCGTTAAGAAAGACTCTTAATAAATACGGAATATCCGATATATTGGAAACGGGCGGAGGAACTTTGCGTATTCGCCCGGATAAAATCGAATGCGATTTCTATCGTTTTTGCGAAGGCGATCGGGAAGCCCTAAAATCGTATCGCGGCGAATATATGAGCGCCTATTCGTGGGCGAACATGGTAGAGGCTTATCTTGACAGAATAAAAGAAGAAAAAGGATAATATATTTATATAAATATCAAAGTTGTTTTGATTTGATTGACATTTGATTGACTTAGTTAAATAAAATAGAAACAATTAGTATAGGAGGTAACGTTAATGCCGTTATTTGAAAACATTGAACAATTTAAAAACGTAGATCCTGCGCTTCAATGGGCGATATTTATCGTCGGAAGTCTGATCGTGTTGGTCGCAGCCGTCTCGGTTGCAATATCGATTTGGTTGTCGATCAAATACATAGTTTATAACCGCAAGATGAACTCGGCGAAACTTTCCGGAGGGGAAGCCGCAAGGAAAATACTCGACAAGAACGGGTTGCAACGTATAAAAGTATCCGTAGTCGGATCGCTTTTGTTCGGAAACAGTTATTCGCACTATTTCAAGAAAGTAAGGATAAGACGTCTTACGAACAAAAAGCCGTCTATAACTTCGCTCGCTATGGGCGCTGAAAAATCGGCGCTCGCCATTCTTGATAAAGAGGGCGATAAGGATATGAAAACGAGAATAGCGCTCACTCCGCTTATGTATTTCGGACCATTTGCGTTTATTCCCTTGATAGTCGTCGGAATAGCGATCGATATATTGCTTCTCGGTTCAACCGGCGTTGCAACGATAATTTCCGCAATACTCGGATTGGCAATTTACGTTGTGTCTTTCGTTCTTTCGATTATGACTCTTAAAACCGAAGTAAAGGCTCAGGCGAGAGCGTGCCAGATCTTAAAAGAAGAGAATATGGCTACCGATGAAGAAATCGAAATGATGAAGGAATTGTTCAAGTTATATAACATTCAATACATCAACGATATAATCCTCGAACTTTTGCAGATGATTTTAAAGGTTTTGGAATTTGTGGCGAAGATGCAACAGAGTTCTTCATCCAATAACGACTGATAGATATAAAGACGGATAAAGCGAATGGCTTTATCCGTCTTTTTTCCTTTCGCATTCATCGGCTTACCTTTACGCCGAAATAATCATTATAAAAGAATAATACGAACTCCGAATTGTTCTCGGTGTTCGTATTATTCCCTACTGGCGGAAGCGAGGGGATTCGAACCCCTGAGCCCGTTAAGACTACACGATTTCCAATCGTGCCCGTTATGACCTCTTCGATACGCTTCCATATATTTAATTTTTTATAGAATAAACTTTTTTACTTACCGTAAAGATTTCGTTAGGTCGGCGTTCGGTCTACGACCTCGGCTGAGGACCTCTTCGCAACGTTCGTCAAATGACGAAATACGCTTCCATATATTTAATTTTTTATAGAATAAATTTTTGCCTTGCCGAAAATCAGCCGTTAAAACTGCGTTATAGCAATGGCTTGTCTATACGGGCGGTCGAAAGAAAAAAGTCTTTTCTTCAAACCACTTTTTATATTTTATATTTTTTTTCTCTTTTTGTCAATGATTTTCAATAAAAAAATAAATTTTAATTTTTTTGTTCGGCGATTATTTTCAGAGCGATTTTTACGGCGTTATATGCGGCGCCTCGCAGGGTATTGTCCGCAACACAAAAATAAGCTATGCCTTTATCGAACGCCGAACTTTTTCTAAGTCTTCCTACGAAAACCTCGTTTTTACCGTCGGCGAAATTTTGATAAGGCAGATTTTTTAATTTCACGCCTTCGGTTTCGGAAATTATTTTAAATGCGTCGGAAAGTTCTATTTGTTTTTCAAATTCAGCCTCGACGCTTACGCCGTGACAATTTGCAATCGGAACTCTTACGCACGTCGCCGAAACGCTTATATCTCTTTTAAAAATTTTTCTCGTTTCGTTTTTTGCCTTTTCTTCCTCGTCGGTGTAGCCGTTTTCCAATTCGGTTCCTATTTTGCATATACAATTTTCGGCTATATTGACGGGAAAATAATTCTGAGTTTTGCCGACTCTGCAATTTGTTAGGGCATTTATTCCTTTTTGACCGCAACCGCTGACGGCTTGATAGGTTGAGATGATAAGTTTTTTAAGTCCGTATTTTTGATAAAGACCGGTAAGAGGTAAAATTGCCTGAATGGTAGAGCAGTTCGGGTTTGCGATTATTTTCCTTTGACTTTGAAATATTTCGTTAAAATTTATTTCCGGGATCACGAGCGGAATATCCGAAAAGTTTCTGAACGCGCTCGAATTGTCTATTACTACCGCTCCGTTTTTTTCGGCAATAGGGGCGTATTTTAAGGCGACGTCTTTTCCTGCGCTGAAAAAGACGAAGTCGAAGCCGGCAAGCGAGTTGTCGGTCAGTTTTTTTACGATTATTTTATTGCCTGAAAACGTCAGTATTTGCCCTTCGCTTTTTCCCGAGGCAAAAAGTTCTACGTTGGCGATGGGGAAATTTACGTTTTGAAGAACTTTGATAAAATTTCTTCCGATAAGTCCCGTAGCTCCGACTATCGCTATATTATAATATTTATTCATACCGTATTGTATGAAACGACTGTGAAAATGGTTAACGATATTTTCAAAACGCTTGAAAAAAGTCAAAAATTGTGGTAGACTGTAAAATATAAAAATATGGGAAAAAAGTATTACGCTTTTAAAAGCGAAGAAAACAAAATATTCAAGTCGTGGGACGAACTTCAAAAATACGCCGAAGATAAGAAGAATTATAAACAAAAAAGTTTTTCGACCATCGAAGAGGCCGAGGCGTTTTTGGAAGGTCGGGATATTTACGGCGAAAGTGTAAAAGAAAAGTCGAAAGAGGGTTTCGTCATTGCATATACCGACGGGAGTTATGAAGAGAAGATAAGCGCATATTCTTACGGGGCTTTAATCGTTACGCCCGACGGAATAGAAAAAGAGTTGTGCGGAGCGGGTAACGATCCCGATCTCGTTTCGACGAGAAACGTCGCAGGGGAAGTTCTCGGCGTTATCGAAACGCTTAAATGGACCTACTATAACGGATATAAAAAACTTCTTATTTATCACGATTACGAAGGTCTTAAAAAATGGGTAAGCGGAGAATGGGGAGCAAAAAGTCCCGTGTCGGTTTTTTATCTCGGAGCGATCGAAAAATATCTTAAAATAGTGGATTGTTCGTTCGTAAAGGTAAAAGGGCATAGCAACGATAAATATAACGATATAGTTGACAGACTTGCGAAAGACGCATTGTTTTCGGGAAAAACGCTTGAAGAAAAATACGTCGCGTGTGATTTTTCTATAAGCGCGGACGACTACGTTCCGCTTTGCGAATACGTTCATAAGCAGTTGGCGTCGGCAAATTTTTCGGAGATCGACGACGGTATAAAATTCAGTTTAAACGGCAAAAAATTGATAGTGGCGAAAAGAAAGGGCTATACTTTTATCACGGGTGAAAAAAGTCAACTGTTGTTTGTTTCCGTCGTATACGCTATCGACAACTTTTCGTTAAATCCCGATATTTTGGTCGAAAATCTTTTCGGTATCGAAAAATACGACGGTAAAATATCTTTGTCGCGCGAACTTATAAGAAAAGAAGAGTGTGAAAATTACGCTCCGTATATATTATTTGCGTTATCCGCCGTTTCCGATAAAATCAAATCGGCGCTTAAAAAAAGCGGAGTCAAATATCAAAAAATATCTTCTCTTTTCGAAAAAAGGGGAGAGAGTTTCGAATATATCGGAAAAGACGTCGAATACGATAAAATAAGCGAGGCTTACGGCTTGTTTTATAAATACAGATTAGGTTACGCCGATAGAAAAGCGGATAGAGAAACGGCGATGAAAATTGTTGAAGAGGCGGAGTCGGTCATTTTTTAACGGAGGATAAAATGGAATACGAACTTATACTTTTACTTGAACTGATAAAAAAGAAAACGGGGAAAGAGATAAGAGTTTTTTCCGAACTCGACGACGGAGTATATTCCTCCGTAGAGGGAGAGGAGATAGATCGTCCCGATTATAAGGTCGTCGGCGTAACGGCTGACGAAGAAAGGAATAAGACCTATTTCAGATTCCGTCATAGTTCGGAGAGTTTCGTCGGATATATAGACGGGAGCAAAGAGGCTGACGTGAGTTTTGCATCGCTTGCGGTCGCGCTGCTCGAAAACGGAGTGATAAAGGAAAACTTCGGTTCGAAAAGCGAATCTTTAAGGGCGATAGTTCTCGGCGAGGAAAAGGACGCAAACGTTCAAAAATATATGACTAAGTATTCGATTCCCGACGAGGCTTGTTCGGCATTCGTTATATATTGCGGTAACGGCAGGCTTTCAGAAGTTACGGATTTTATGGAAAATTTTAAATCTAACGATAAAGATTGTGTGCTTACGATAGACGAAAACACTTGCGCTTATATTAAATTTCACGGGGCGGGGCTTACGGAAGGAGAATATCAGTCGCTCGCCGAATACGCCGAACTTATCGCTTTATCGGTAAAAGACGAAATGGGAATAGAGGTTAAAGTCGGAGTCGGAGGGACGGTAAAGTCATTTTCGGAGTGTTCGATTTCGTATAGGCAAGCGGTTGCTGCGGTAAGAATGGGAGAAGTTTTTTCGACGGGTTCGAGCGTTATGACTTATAAGGAATACGTTTTGATAAAAATACTCGAAGACGTTCCGAAATATAAATTGCAGGAATTTTTGGATATTTTATTGGAGCCCGAAGCTAAAAGTATTTTTTCCGACGATGAAATGATAACGACTGCCGAGGAGTTTTTAAAGACGAGTTTAAATGTCAGCGAAACTTCGAGAAATTTATATATGCACCGAAATACGCTTATGTATAGATTGGATAAAATCGACAGGGCGACAGGGCTCGATATAAGAAAATTTCAGGACGCCGTAACCTTTAAACTCATACTTATTTTATATAAACTTTTAGGATATGGTATTGCCGAATGAAAAGGAGCAAAAAAATAATATCGGCGATAGCGGCGGTGGTAGTCGTTTCCGCAAGTTTTTTTTGCGGAGTATTAGTCGGAAGAAATTCAGACGAAGATATGGCGACTTTGCGCTTCGTTATCGACAGTTATAAAAAATATTATTTAGAAGAGAGCGACGATTACGTTTGCGTTATGGCAAACAGCATAATCGACCAATACTCGCATTATTATACTGCGGAAGAGTATAAAACTCTCCAAAACGTTTCCGTTGGGAAAAGGCTTGGTATAGGCGTAACTTTTTCGGTCGATAAGGAAGGCGTTTACGTCTATTCGGTCCACGGAAATTCGCCTGCCGACAGGGCGGGAATATCGGAGGGCGGAAAGGTTACGGCAATCATAGTCGATAAAGAAGAAGCGGCTGTCGTCGATTATCCCTCTCTCGTTTCCGAAATGGAAAAGGCGAAAGACGGAGAATATTTCGGTATAAAAATATTATACGGCGAAGAAGAAAAAACTTTTTCGGTCGTCAAGGAAGAGTATAGAGAAACCTACGTTTTCTATTCTGACGAAAGCGGAGATTATTCTTTTTTAACCGTAGACGGCAATTTGTCTTTTAAAAAAAGAAGCGATTTACCCGTCGGGAGTTTTGATAGTGAAACGGCATATTTGAAATATACCTCTTTCAGCGGATTGTCGAGCGATGAATACGGGTCGGAAAGTCAGATAAAAACCGCCCTCGGAAAATTCAAAGAGGACGGAAGAACTAAACTTATTATCGATTTAAGAGGTAACGGCGGCGGATATATGAATATAATGGAGTCTTTTGCTTCTCATCTTATTTCGGTAAAGGACGGAAGTTACGCGCTCGTTTCAAAGGCGATATTCAAAGACGGCTCGACTGAACGCTTTTATGCAAAAGGCGTCGATTACGGCGAATACGGCTTTGAAAAAATAGTATTTTTAGCAGATGAAAATACCGCCTCCGCCTCCGAGGCTCTGATAGGAGCGACTCTTGACTACGACGATAAAAATATCGTTTCGGTAGTCCTTGCAAGGTCTGTTTCATCAAGCGGCTATGAATACAGGACTTACGGTAAGGGAATAATGCAAACCACCTACGAAAGATTTACTTTATCGGGGACGGACGCCATAAGGCTTACTACGGCTAAAATTTATTGGCCCAACTCTTCGATATGTATACACGGCGAGGGGATAACTGCAAACACGATCAAAGGCAAATGTTTCGAAGCCGAATACGGCGAGGGGGACTACGTCCTCGGATATGCGTTGAAAAATATCATTTAAAATAACTTTCCATATCTTTTTCTATGTCGATCGGGGCGACTTCCTCGATAGGCGAAAGATTTATTTCAGGCGAAATGTCGCTCCGATCCTTTTCGGGCGATTTTTCTTTTTTAACAAAAAATTCGGTGAATAAGGGTAGGAGAGTTTTAAAGTCCAAGCCGTTTTCTATTGCCGATGAAAATTTTTCGTCGCATAAAAAATTTACCGTTTCTTCTTTTAAACCGAGAAGTTTCATTACGGGCGCAAAAGAGGGAATGTCTATTTTCGACAGCAGTCCCGCTACGCTTTTAAAATCCGAACCCGTCAATAAAAATATTACGAGTATTATCAAAACGCCGTTCATAATTTACCTTGATCAAATTAACATTTTTTTTGTTTTATCGCATAGATATATTGCGACGGAGGAAATAAAGTGAAAGATTTCAAAGATTTTGAAAAAGAAGAGAAAAAAGTCGAAGGAAGCGAAGAAATGAGTTTTTCGCCGGGAGGGGACGCGATGAAAACTTTTGCCGAACTCGCATCGAAATACGAGGGTAAAAGCGGCGACGAAATAATGAAAGCTATAATCGAAGAGGCGGAAAGAAGTCGTAAAAGAGGAACTCTTTCGGATAAGGACGTCGACGATTTTGCGGCGGCGATATCTCCTATGCTTTCGGCAACTCAAAAAATGATGCTTAAAAGCGTTGTTTCAAAAATAAAAAAGCAATAAAATATCACCTCGAACAAAGGGAGATTTCGTCGAGAGCGTTTATGAGCGACGAAATCTCTTTTTTTGTGTTGAAATGGCAAAGACTGACTCTTACGAGCCCCCATTTTTCGGTCTTTAATTTTTTATGCATTAAAGGGGCGCAATGAAAACCTCCGCGAACGCAAATATCGTATTTTTCGGAAAGAACGGACGCAAGTTCCTGCGAGGGTATTTCGGCGTGCGAAAATGCGGCGATACCGCAAGCGTTTGGGATAGAATAGAGTTTTATATAGGGGCGGGAAGACAGAAGTTCCGTTAAGTATTCGGAAAGGTCGGATATTTTTCTTGCAATGAACTCGTCGTTGTCGCAAAGATAGCGCAGTCCTTCTTTTAGCGAAATTATCGCAGGAAAGTTTAAAGTTCCCGCTTCGAGCGCTTCGGGATAGGCGTCCGGCATATTTTCGTTGAAAGTATCAATTCCCGTTCCTCCGAAAGAAAGAGGGCGGGGATCGACTTTCGGACTGAAAAGGAGGGCTCCGACGCCCTGAACCGAATAAAGCCCTTTATGTCCTGCGATGCACAGTATATCTATATTTTGCTTTTGCATATCCGTTTTTATATGTCCTGCCGATTGCGCTCCGTCCACGGCGAAAACCGTTTTCGTGTTTCTGAGAAGTTCTCCGATGCCGTCTATATCGTTTTCGCAACCCGTAACGTTGGACGCTCCGCCGACTATGACCATAGCGGTCTTGTCGGTCAAAACTTTTTCGACGTCTTTTGCCGAAACCGATTGAAAATCCGAGCGAGCGAATTTGAGTTTTATTTTTCCCTCTTTTGCGAGATGATAAAGAGGTCGGAGAACGGAATTATGTTCGTTCTCGGTGGTTATTACTTCGTCGCCTTCTTTCAGCGTTCCTATCGTCGCAAGATTTAAAGCGGCAGTGCAGTTTTGTGTAAAAATAACTCTTTCGACCGAAAACCCGTTGAAGTATTCGTTGAGCGCTTTTCTCGTTGCGTAGATTTCGGACGAGGCGAGATATGATAATTTGTGTCCGCTTCTGCCTGCGTTGGCATTTAAGTATTTTACGGCGTATAAAACCGAGTCGATAACTCTTTGCGGTTTAAAACCGCTCGTCGCAGCATTGTCGAGATATATCATAGTTAAATTTTTTAAAAACCCGTTAATATAATATATTACGGGAGCAAAATTAAAATTACAACCAAGGAGAAGATAATATGATTTTTTGTATAGCGGTATTTCGTTCGAGGACGAATACTATGGAGTTTATAGACCTTATGGCGAGAGCGGGGGTAACTTGTCGCCCCGTCAACACACCGACGGCGATGAGAGTCGGATGCGGCGTTTCGGCGAGATTTTCGTGCGCATATAAAGGCGTGGCTGAAAAAATAATAAAAAATTCTTCCTTAAATACCTTCGTCGGGTTTTATAGGGTAGAAAATGCGAGATAAATAAAAAAAATATAAAATTTCGTTTGTAAGTTGCGCCTTTTTGTGGTAAAATAAATAATAATAAGCGAAAAGGCGCAAAAATGAACGAAAGAAAAACAAAACTGCTTATCAACGGGTTGTCGGGACTTTATCCCGACGCAAAGGCGGCTTTAAAGTTCGGCGACGTCTATCAACTTCTCGTTGCGGTGATATTGTCGGCGCAATGCACCGACGAAAGGGTAAATAAGGTAACGGCGGAACTCTTTAAAGTTGCGCCTGATCCCGAAAAAATGGTAAAATTATCGCAGGGAGAACTTGAAAAATATATTTTTTCGTGCGGACTTTACAAGACTAAGGCGGAGCATATTATTTCGGCGTCCAAAGATATAATCGAAAAATTCGGAGGACAAGTTCCATCCGACCTCGAAAGTTTGAGGACGCTCGCCGGCGTCGGAAGAAAGACCGCGAACGTCGTTTACGCCGTAGGCTTCGGCGGTAACGCCATAGCCGTAGATACGCACGTTTTCAGAGTCGCGGCAAGACTCGGATTATCCGAGGGAAAAAGCCCTCTCGAAACCGAAAAGGCGCTTATGAAAGCTATTCCCGAGGAAAGATGGTCGGCGATGCACCATTGCCTTATATGGCACGGAAGAAAGGTTTGCCATTCGAGAAATCCGGAATGCGACAAATGCGGCGTGAGGGAACTTTGCGAATACAAAGATAAAAGGATATAGATATGTTCGTAGATAAGGAAACTATAATTTTAAAATCGGGAGACGGCGGAAACGGAATGACTTCCTTTATGAGATATAAAGGCGTTGCGAACGGCGGTCCCGACGGAGGAGACGGCGGAAACGGCGGCAATATTTATTTTGTCGGCGACAGGCATAAGACCAATCTTCTCGAATTTCATTATAAACATAAATACGTCGCCGAAAACGGAGGAAAGGGCGAGCCTAACAACAGGCACGGCAAGACCGGGGAGGACCTTTATATAGGACTACCTCTCGGAACGGTCGTAAAGGATTTCGAAACGGGCAGAATAATCTGCGATATGTATTACGACGGACAAAAACACCTCGTTTTGGAAGGCGGAAACGGCGGAAAGGGCAACGTGAGATTTTGCACGAGCCGCAGGCACGCTCCGCATTTTTCGCAGACGGGCGAAAAGACCGAGCCGAGAAAAATTATTCTCGAACTCAAAACGATTGCCGACGTAGGACTTATAGGATTTCCAAACGTCGGAAAATCGACTATTCTTTCGAAAGTATCTGCCGCGAAGCCTAAAATAGCCGATTATCATTTTACTACGCTTTCTCCGAATCTGGGAGTCGTAAAGTATTACGACGAAAGTTTCGTGTGCGCCGATATTCCGGGCCTTATCGAGGGCGCTTCCGAAGGGGCGGGGCTTGGGTTCGAATTTTTACGCCATATCGAAAGGACGAGAATGCTCGTTCACGTCGTCGACGTTTCGGGAATGGAAGGAAGAGATCCATACGAAGATTATAAACAGATAAACGCAGAACTCAAAAATTATTCCAAAGTTTTGGCTAAACTTCCGCAGGTAATAGTTTTAAACAAGAGCGACGCATACGGAGCGGAAGAGAATATAAAGGCGTTCAAGAAAAAAACGGGATATAAAAAGAAGTTGTTCGTCGTTTCGGCAATAAAGGGAGAAGGACTCGAAGAAGTCGTAAAAGAAATATTCGACGTATTAAAAACCCTTCCCGAAGCTAAACCCATCGAACACGAAGAATTTAAATACGAGAAGGCTAACCCGACCGAGTTTACCGTCGTTTACGACGGAGAGGACAAGGTTTATATCGTAGACGGACCGATAGTAAAATTGCTTTCGAGAAACGTCGTTTTAAACGATATGGATTCGCTTGCTTATATGCAAAAGACGCTTAAATATTACGGAGTTATCGACGAACTCCGTAAAAAGGGAGCGAAGGACGGGGATACCGTCATTATCGGCGATATAGAATTTGATTTCGTCGATTAAAGGAGAAAAAAGTGACGTCAAAAGAAAGAAGTAAATTGCGTTCGTTGGCGCAAAACATCGAACCGATAGGACAGATAGGAAAAAACGGCGTAACCGAGAATATGCTCGAAGGCTTGTCGGCGGCGCTCGATAAAAGGGAACTTATAAAACTCACACTGCTTAAAAATTCGGACGACGACATAATTGACGTCGGAAACGAAATCGCTCGTGATCTCGGAGCCGAATTCGTATGCGCGACGGGCAGAAAAATAGTTTTATATAGAAAAAGCGATAAGCCGGGAGTAATTCATATAAAATACGATTAAACGATTGAGGCGTCTGATTTAGGGAAAAACAGGGCGGTAATGGAGTAAACGGAGAACAAGCAACCGCTTATGATATACCATACGGGATAAAAAACGAAATTGCTCATTACGAGGAGAATACCACCGTATAGGGCGAAAATCTTCGCTTTTTTTCTTTTGTACGTTATATTAAAAAGAGAGCGTAAACTCTTTTTCTTGTTTTTCGGTTTTTCCAACGGATAATCTTTCAGAAGATGAACGATTTGTTCGAGAGTTACTATTTTTACGACTTTGGTTTTATTTTGAAGTTCGAGAGCGGAACTCGTAAAATTCGCCCCGACGACCGTGAGAAGGGAATTTTCGGGGAGTTTTCTTAAACGGACAAGTATTTCGTTGGCGGAAACGGGATCCGGAAGGAAGATACATTCGAGTTTGCTGTCGGGAGGCAAAATTTCGGGGTGAGAGGAAAGTTTTTCCTCGACGAAATTACAGTCTTTTACGGAAGAAGAAAAACACAGTTTTTCTCGTAAATCGTTGTAAAATTCTTTATCTTTTCCCTTTAAAATTTCTTTACCTCTGCGTCTTTTAGCCGATTTTGCGTATATAAGCGTAAAGGATAGAGATAAAAGGGTGGAAATTATTATTCCGTAAAAACCCTTTCCGAGATAAAAATTCGACAGGGCGAATGATATTATAAAAACTCCCAAGGCGACGGTGATTCCGTCTGAAATATATGATATCAAAGTTCTTTTCACGTTCTTTATTATCGACAGAAAAGAGGAAAAACAAACGGTGATATGATAAAAAAAATAGTGTTATTCGGAGGGACTTTTGATCCTCCGCATATAGAGCACGTCCGTATGGCAAAGAGAGCAAGCGAGCAGTTTTGCCCCGACTTGTTCATCGTTATGCCGACGGCAAATCCTCCGCATAAAACCGCCTTTTACGGAGAGGACGGCAAGAGCCGCTACGAGATGTGTAAAATCGCTTTCGACGGAATAAAAAATCTTCTCGTCGACGATTACGAACTGAAAAAAGGCGGAAAGAGTTATTCGTTCGAAACCGTCCGTTACCTCTCCGAGAAATACGACGGGGCGAAGATAATATTTCTCATGGGAACGGATATGATGGCGACTTTTTCACAATGGAAAAACCCCGAGGAAATCTTAAAATATTCCGTTCCGGCGCTCTGCCAGAGAGAGGGGGAGGGCGAAAAAGCGGAAAAGACACTCTCGGAGTTTAAAAAGAAATTTTATAAAGACGCGTATATCTGCGATTATATCGGGAAAAATCTTTCGAGTTCTGAGTATAGATTTTCAAAAATGTCAGGGCTTGACGTCGACGGTTTTTTAACTGAAAAAACTCAAAAATACGTTTTGGAAAATAATTTGTATAAAAGCGACCGATATTTTGAATTTATTAAAAACAATCTCAAAAAAAGCAGGTTGGAGCATACGGTAGGCGTGATTTTGGAAGGAATGAGGCTCTCAAAAAGGTTAAATGCCGATATGGGTAAAACCATTCTTGCGGCGACTTTGCACGACTGCGCCAAATATTTAAAAAAAGAAGATTTTAAAGATTTCAAAATAGACCAAGGTGTTCCGGAGCCGGTAATACACCAGTATCTCGGGGCGTTCGTCGCCGAAAAAATTCTCGGCGTTTCGGACGAAGAGGTCCTCGACGCAATAAGGTATCATACGACGGCAAAACCTGATATGAGTTTATTAGGCAAGATAATTTTCGTTGCGGATATGATAGAAAGGGGAAGGGTTTATCCGGAAGTCGAAGAACTTCGTTGCGCCGTAAACGAAGATTTCGAAAAGGGTTTTATACTTTGCCTTGAAAGGTGCGTGGAATTTATAAAAATCAAAGGTCAAAAAATCGACGGCTTATCTTTAAAGGCGTTGAATTATTACTTAAAAAGGGAGAATAAAAATGGAAGCGATTGAAAAAGCAAAAATAATATGTAACACTTTAACAGCGAAAAAAGCATACGACGTTTTAAAGATAGACGTCAAGGGTAAGACGATACTTGCCGACTACTTTATTATAGCAAGCGGAAAATCTTCGACTCAGGTCAAATCTCTCGCCGAATACTGTATGGAAGCGGTAGAAAAAGAGGGCGGACAAGTTCTCCGTAAAGAGGGACTTGACGATTGCAGATGGGCGGTAGTCGATTTCGGCGACGTCATTTTGCATATTTTTAACGACGAAACGAGACTTTTCTATCATCTTGAAAGACTTTGGTCTGACGAGAATAACGTCGAAAAAATCGAGGATTGATTATATATCGTCTGCGTCGGGAAGGGATAGAATTTCCCTTTCGCTTAAATTTTTAAATTTTTCAGGCTCAATAACTATACCTTTAAGCGCCACGTTCGGTTTTTTGGGACGACGGCGCTTTTTTCTTTTTTTCGGCTGTTTTTCGATATAATATATTTTGGGATCCTTTTCTTCGGGCGGAGAGTTAAGGTATTCCCGATAAAGAATTACAAGACGACAGACGAGCGCCGCCGCTGAAGAAATTGCAAAAAAAACGGATAACGTCAAAATTCCGACGATAGGCGAAGGCATAACTAAACTCCTTTTTTCAAATTATACCGTATAGAAAGAGTAAAAAAAGGAAATATTATGTATAACGATATATAAATTTGTCAAAAGGAGAATTTATAATGACGGAAATAAAAGGGACGATCGAAGAGCAACTCAAAAAAGAAAACGAAGAGTGCGACGAAGTCGAAAAAAAGAAACTTTATCCAATCGCAAGGCTTTTCGGACAAACCGAAGACGAACTCATAAGGGAATTTAAAGATTATAAAGCGAAAAAATTATTCGCAAAAGTCGAATACGATCTGACGGGCGTTACGGGCGACGAGGAACTCGGAAAAAAACTTGAAGAATGCGTTACTTACGGTTTCGGAGGAGTTATAGTGTTGCCACAGTATATATCAAAGGCGGCGGAAAGGCTTAAAAACAAGGCGGAGATTGTGGCGGCGATAAATTTCCCATACGGAGAGGAAATTCCATACGCGTCCTTAAAATGCGCCAAAAAGGCAATATCCGAAGGGGCGGATGCTCTCTTGATACCCGTAGGGCTTACTCTCGTTAAAAGAGGAGACTTAGACGTTCTTACAAAACAATTCAAAAAACTTTGTAAGGCGGCGGCAAACGCAAAAGTTTACGCTGCGCTCGAATGCGGAGAACTTACGGCGGAAGAGCGGAAAAAAATTGTAGAAAGCCTTATTCCCGTCGGAGTAACGGCGTTTGTATCTGCGACGGGTATAAGGAAGTCGGACGATATAGCGAGCGCCGAAAATTTAAAATTGTGCGTAAAGAACGCAAAGGCGATAGGTTATTGCGGAGACGAGGATTTCGATAAAGAGATCGCCGTATTGTCGGCAAGCGATTATCTCTCGACTCCGTCGGCGGGAGTTTTCGCTAAAACGCTAAAAATAAAACTTGCCTAAAACGCTTTACAAAAAACAAAATAGGGTATATAATGTCTACGAAAAATCTTTGGGGCAGGGCGAGATTCCCTACCGGCAGTAAAGTCTGCGAGGGCGAAAGCCCTGACGGAGTGAAGTTTTTACCATTCTCCGACCGACGGTATAGTCCGGATGAAAAAAGATTGTTTTGTAAGAAACTGTCCCGTCGTATTTTCGACGGGCTTTTTTATTTTCGTCCGTCGCCCCTCGTATTTTAGTCAAAGAAAACGAGGCTTTTTATGAAAAGATTAAACATTACGGCAGGCAGGATAACTCTGATATCCCTTTTTACGGCGCTATCTTTCGGAATTTCATTTCTCGAATTCCCCATATTTCCCGCAACTCCCTTTTTAAAACTCGACTTTTCGTTTGCGTTGCTTTTGATAGGGGGATTTATGTTGGGACCGCTATCTGCGGAAATATCAATAGTCGCTCTTCAACTTCTTAAACTTATAGCGTCGCAATCTTTCGGCGTGGGAGAACTCGCTAATTTTATAACGGCGAATTGCTTTATTTTGCTTCCGTCTGTTTTTTATAAGTTCAAAAAGGGTTTACCCGTCGTGATTTTATCACTATTGGTTGCGATACTCTTTCAAACGCTTGCGGCGACTTTATCGAATAAATATATTCTTTTCCCTCTATATGGGCTTGGCGACGAGGCGTTCTCGTCTGTTTTTTGGTTTATAATATCTTTCAATCTCATAAAGGGAGCGGCAAACGCATTGATAACTCTCGTAATATATAAACGGTTGAAATTTCTTTTTGTAAAATTTATAGATTTGTGATATAATTATGGAAATAATAAGTAAAAGCAGAGAAGAAACCATAAAGGTAGCTGAAGAATACGCTCGCTCTTTAAAGGAGGGCGACGTCGTTTTGCTTAAAGGCGAAATGGGCGCCGGTAAGACGGTTTTTTGTAAGGGTATAGCGAAAACGCTCGGAATAACCGACGAGATAACGAGTCCTACGTACGCCTATATGAACGATTATTACGGAAAACTC
>CADBUU010000145.1 GCA_902797945.1 uncultured Eubacteriales bacterium
AGCGATTCGAGAGGTTTTTTGATGCCTTTTATCGCATTTTTGAGTTGAGGATTTAACATATCCTTAGCGTTACCGCAAATTGAATCGATAGCGAATGCGTCTTCAACGAGTTCCTGATTTGCGTCGTAAAAATCCATAAGTTTTTTGTTGTCGCCGAGACTCTCGATAAAAGGTTGCGGATTGAAATTCAAAAGGCGTGAAATACGCTTATAAGTAACTTTTTCCGGATTTTCAACGTATTCCTTATATATCTTTTCGTTATACGCTTTCGCTTCCGGAGTGTCCTCCGTCTTATAACTGAATTGGAATACTCGGTTGAGATAATTGCGTCCTTGCGGCGGCTCGCCGTGTTTACTTATCATCTGTTCGTGAATTTTTTCTTGCTTTCTGAGCCTCTCCATTCTCTCCGCTCCCTTGCGGTTTTGTTCTACTTCTTCTTGCGTAGAGAGCCTTGCTTCGAATTCCGCCTCGTTAAATACGAGTTTTTGCCCGCCGGGTAAATATTGATTGAATTCGGCTATATAGTTAAGATGCTTGGCTTTCAGCTCTTCTCTTTCTTCTTTTGTTAAAGGTATAAATTCTGTTTCTGTCGGCATTTTTCTTTCTCCTTTTTTTTGCTTTGTCCGTCCGCAGTATATTTGCGCGCTTTATATCGTCTTTTCTCCGAACATTTTCTTAGTGTTTTCGGAAGCGATTATCTTTATGCTCGTTCTCGACGTCGGAGAAGTGATGATAAAGGCGTCGCCTCGGGGGTTGTTGACTATCTGATCCTGTTCCGCTTCGTTTATCTGTCCCGCCTTGTCG
This sequence comes from uncultured Eubacteriales bacterium, assembly GCA_902797945.1. Lineage (GTDB taxonomy): Bacteria > Bacillota > Clostridia > Christensenellales > Borkfalkiaceae > UBA10281. The sequence continues at coordinate 805 of CADBUU010000145.1, forward strand.
TAGAGGGTGCAAAGGTCATCCATATCGTTTGGCGCAAGCGCAAAGATAAACGAATATTGACAAGCGTTTATTATTGCCGTCGACTTACGGACTATATCTTCGCTTCCCACGAAGTCCTTTATGTTCTGCGTTATAACTATCTGCATACCGTTATATTTACGGATACGCTTTGCAAGTTGATACATAAAGTCGAGCGCAACGGGATATTTGGGATCGATAAAGACGTGAGCCTCGTCGATACATACGACGATTTTACGGTTGGTTCCGTGCTTTATATTGAAGTCCCTGTTTTTTATAATTTCGTTGTCGAGCCATTTAAGGACGAGCAACATCTGAGCGTTCGCAATAACTCCGTTTTTATTGGCAAGCAAACTCTGGAAATTGAAAACCGTGAAGTTTTCCTTGACCGTAAGCGTGCTTTCTCCGTTCCAAAGATTTGCGTTTCTTCCTTCGCCAGCGAACTTCGAAACGTAGTTGTGCAAAATTCTCAGTTGCGTAACGTCGTATTCGACTTTGGCTTCGGAAAGTTTTCTGTCTATAAGCCCGTCGAGGTCGTCGAAAGTCGGGTAATCTTTGGGTTCGAGAAGAGAAAAATTCGTCTTGGAATCTATATTCTTCTCATTATACAAATCGACGATTATATTGTTTAAATATTCGAGCGCTTCGGACTTAATCCCGCCGAGAGCAACTCTGAAAAACTCTTCGAGGAATTGAAGGTGAACGGCGAAATCGTTGACTTTGGAATTATCTCCCTCTTCGTCGCCTTCGAGCGTCGTTATAACGTGGAAGGGATTTATTCTGCCCTGCGACGCCGTTCCGACGTCGATTATCCTTCCGCCTAAATTACTTGCGAGCGCTTGATATTCGTTTTCGGGATCGAGAATGAATATCTTGCTGTTCTCTGCGGAAAGTTGAGTCAAAATCGTCTTCGTCGCAAACGACTTTCCCGATCCGGACTTGCCTATTACGACCATATTGGAATTTACCCTTTCGTAGTTGCGCTTGAAAAAGTCGACTACTACGGGATAGCCGTTTTCGGTTCCGAGAATACAACCCGTATCGTCCATTACGGTCGATAAAACGAAGGGAAACGAAGCCGCTACCGAGCCGGAATGTATTGCCCTTTGATAATCGGTCATAAGGTCAAGTCTTGAAAGATTAGTCGAAATAAAGGCGTTTTGCTGACAGAAATAATTGTCTACTATTTCAAATCCCTCTTCGGCAAATATTCGCTTTAAACTCTTCTTTGCGTTTCTTATTTCGTCTCTTGCGGAAGTCTTTGGGTATAAAGTTATATGAAGCGTAAGTCCGTAAAGATATTCGTTGTCGTTTTGAAGCATACGAAGAACTTCTACAAGCGTCTCTATATGCGTCTGTTTATCGATAAGGGAAGAGGCTCTGAAACTCTGCTCCGACTGCGAAGCGAGTTCCTGTATGGATCGGTCGATCATTCTGACCGCCTTCGCCTTTTCGAATTGCGACAAATTTATTACGACTTTGGTGTTCGGAATATTGAAAATCCTGTAACCCCACGCGTTGAACACGGAAATAGGAAGATTTTTTACGCTAAAAGTAAAACATTCTTCTCCGTCGACGACGACAGACTTGGGGTTAAACTCTATTTCGCGAGGTTTTATCCATCTCATAAACTCTTCGTCCGAAATAAAATCGACGTCGTCGTCCCCGAAGTCCGACGTATAGTTATATTTCAGAAAAACGCCGAGTTCCTTCGTATTCAAGACGTGAGAGGTCATTCCTATGGCTTGAAAAGTCGTTATCGCGTCGTTGAAAATACCATTTATTACGTCCTTATTCGCGTCGTAAATAACGAGATAATAAAAGGGTTTTAAAATCGGCGTTTCTTCGGTCAATTCGGTATATGTCGAAATTCTGTCGTCAATAACTTTTATACGGGCGTCGAGTTCTTTTTTGGTCAACTCCTTAGCCTCGTATAACCGTTGAGCCTCCTCTTTTTTGCGGTTTTCGGCTTCAACGTATGACTTAAAACTCAATTTTCTGTCGATTTTAACTATCGAAGCCTTGGTTTTATCCGATATTTCTCTGATTATCTTTCCGAAATAGTCGTCTATCATCTGATTTTGCCTGTATTCGGAGAGCAAACTAAACTCACGGGGGTCTATCTGTAATACCCCTGCGTAATAATCGTTATATTCGATAAAACCGTCCTTTACGTTTTTAAACGGCAGAAAATTGTCTACGTTCGTTTGTGGCGACGAAGAATTTTCGGAATATTTTTTTATCGAAAATAAATATTTCACGCCGCGCGCCAAAAACATATAGAAACGCTGTCCGTCAAAGGGTATAAACAACCCTACCGCAAGAGCGAGAACGACGCCCATAAGAACGAAACGGGCTATTCCGAGGTTGGAAACGAACAGCAATACGACGAGCGCAAAAACAAACAGCGCAATGATCGTATCGGCGATCGAAATATTCTTGAAGAACTGTATCTTAACTTTTGCGGTTTTTGGTATAATCCTCATATTAACTCCTACTTCTTGTCGCCTTTATCTTTTTTCATACTGTTCGCAATCGCATTGTTGACGATCGGATTATCTTTCTTGCCTTCGGCTTTATTGGCGTTAGACGCCTGACCGCCGCCGCCTTGCGCGTTGCCTTTCTTTCCGTTTTCGAGTGCCTTCTGAACGCTGCTGCTTCCTCCAAAAAAGCTCGCGTTACTCTGACGACGAAGTTTTTCTCTCTCTCGCATCAAATCTCTGTTCTGAGCGAGTTGAGAATTACTCATTACGCCGTAATCGCGGTCAGTCTTAAATCCGAGTCTATTTCCGATAGTGCTGAACGTTCCGTATTGTTTGGCGTCGCGAACAAAGTTCCTCGCAGATCTCACCGCTCTGAACGGCGAAGAGAGAAAACGCCCCGCTCCGCCTATCGCTCCTCTCATAGAAGCCGCCGCAATCGCCGTATCTCTCAGTTCGTTGCTGCCCGCTCCCGAAGAAACGAGATTGCCGATCAACGCCATCATTCTCTGCATCGAAACGGATCCGCCGACTATTATCAATATCTTCATAAAATTATTTAAGAGGCTATTACTGAAAAATTGCAGATTGCTGCTCGATATTGCGGCGACTATTATCGAGTATATATTTACCGCCACTATACAACCGTAACCCATCAGAAATTTGACCAGAAATTGATCTCGCCAAAGTTTGAAATGTCCGCCGTCGTCTATTACCGACGTCGAAATGGATATGGGCGAAAAAATAAACAGTATAACAATAGAAATGGCTCGGTCGATAAAGGACAACAGCGCCGTTCCTAAACTTAATATAATACAAAAACTACATATCCAACTGAAAAAGTAGTCGTAGTCCGTAAGGTCGACGTAACTTCTGACGTTACCCGTGCTGGTATAATCGAAAGATTCGCTTAAATAAAAATTCTCCGACACCCCGCTCTTTAACGCGTCCTGTCCGAAAGCCCCTGCAAGAAAACGGCCTAAACCGTCCGAACTTCCTCCCGACGTCGACATATAAAGCGTTTGCATCAATACGTTGGTAAAATAAATCAATATCGACAAACAAACGGGTATGAACAAAAACGTCAGAAGCGTCTTTCCGACTTTTACGAGGACCTGTGAGGGCGTCATATTCGATTTTTCGCTAACGATCGCCTTAATAAGCGCCGCAACGCCGAAAATACCGGTTAAGACGACGGATATTAAAACCGCCCCGACAAAACCGTAGGTAACGTTTTGATTACTCAAAAGGAAAGAAACGAAATCGGTTTCCACTCCTTGATATTTTATCGGCTCGATGCCGCAAAGCATATTCGCGCACGACAATAAAAAGTCGATTATCCTATACATCGATTTGGAAATCCCGTATAAAAAATTCCAAAACCAATTAAACATAGCAAGTTACTCCTTAAACCGCTCTTACTAGTAGGCAGATAAACCTGAACGAGCAAGCGGATTTGTCTTTATACAACCCGGAATTGACGTCGAACCTTATATACAGCGCGCCGTCTTCGCCCGTATGCAATAATCCGTCGAGATAGCCCTCTTGCATAAAATCCGACAAGAGAAAACTCGACCATTCGTCGTTATATACGTCGCAAGTCGTTTCGGCGACGCTTACCTCTTCGGGCGGATCGTCGTATTCTATTTCGACTTCCTGTTCGACGTCGTTGCCGTTTACGTCTTTTACGACGACTATTTCCGTTTCGGGTGAGGTCTTGTATTTGATTTTCTTGGGAAATTCCGCTTCGCTTTCGAAATAAAAAGCGTTCACGGAAAGAGTGGCGACGCTTTCTCCCCAAACAAATAGGGCTAAACTCTCCACTTTTAATTGTTTTTCAAAGGGAATAACGATATAAGCGTATTCCTCGCTTTTTACGGCGTCGTCCTCGTCTTCCCAATCCATATTTTCGACGACGTAGTCGTTAAAGAGAGAATCGTCGACGTCGTAGTCGTGAGATCCTCCGTCGAAAAGTCCCGTAACGACGCCGAAACTTTCGTCGTAGTCCTTGTAATCGCCGTTTCCGCCCTCGAATTCTCCTAAATCGAAACAAGCGGAAAGCGGCGCAAGGGACAAACAGATCAAGATTGCGATAAGACGTCGGGTTATTTTATTCCCAATCAGCCTTTTCATTAGTTAAAATCAGATAACGATATAGTCGTACGTTCTATACCAGTTAGTAAAGATAGTTACCGCCAACTGCAACGCAACCAAAAGAACGAAAATAAGCACGAAACCGATAATTGCGTTTTTAAGTCCGTTCTTGGCTTTTTCGTGTTCCTGAGGATCGTCGGCTTTGGCGTATTTTACGCCCAAAACTATACACCATATAGCGCCGATTGCGCCGACTACGCCCAAAAGAACGGGCGTCAATACGCCCAAGACTTCTAAAAGCGGCTTGACGATTTGGTTGAGATCCTTCTCTGTTACTGCAAGTAAATTGTACATAAATGTTCCTCCTGTACTTTTTTTGTTTTACTTATTTTATATCTTAACGCGCCTTTCGCGCGGCGATACTGTTTTTATGCGTCGGTCCTTAATTTCGTATGATACAAAAGACCTATCGTTATGCCGACCGCAAACATAGACAAAACGATTATTATGAATATGCTCGTAGCCGCATTTGCTATCTTTTTACGAGTGAAAGTGTATTCGGTCGAAACGCCCTGTATATTCGTAACTACGATGCGGTAGTCTCCGCCCGTAACTATGTCGGGAATATTGCTCGAAAGCGAAACGTCTATATCGTCGACTAACACGCCGTCTTTATATATCTTTACGTTATCGCCCGACTTAAACGCCTTTATCGAAACGTCGTTTGCCGTAACGCCGCCGTTTTCGACTCCCACTAAGTTTATTGACGGCGGAGTGTCGTCTATCGTTACCGTAAAGCGGAAAGACGAAAGAATGCCTATTCCCGTTACGCCTATAACGTAATCTCCGTTTTCTTCGAGGTCTATCGAATTTCCGTCCGTATCTACCTGCGAAACGACTCCCTTTTTATTCGTCAACCACACTTCGCTTATCGCATAATCGTATGGCGCCGTATACTCGAAACTTCCGAGAGAATTGTTGATAACGTAAAATTCCGCATAGGACGCATTGCCCAAAGGATCGAGCACGAGCAATTCCCAATGCCCCGTCGCGCCAAACGACTTAGTGTTCATTGATTCGACGGCTTCGCCGTTTCTGACGACGACGCCCACATACGAATCGTCAGACGCTTCGAATACTACCGACGAATTGTTGACTACGCCGCCCGTAACTATTGGCTGATCGGTCGAGGCGTCAAGCAGCGTATAATGGTTTACGCTCTTGTGAATTATCGTATATTCCCTTACGTTTCCCGCAATATCTCCGACTGTAAAGATATATTCGCCGTCCCCGTAAAAGGCGTGTCCCGACGTATAGGATATAGGCTCGTCGCCGTCTATACTTACTTCCGCAAAATACGCACCGTCGAAATTCACTACGACGTTATCTTTCGTATAAATTTTGCCGTTTATTTCTATCTCCGTCATTTCCGAAGTATCTATCGTTACGTCGGCGCGCATTAAAACGGCTTTAAAGGATATGTAGTTGCCGTATTCATCGAGGAAAGATACGTCATACTCGAACGATCCGTTTCCGCTCGTCCTGTCGAGTTCTATGGTTTTCGGCTCGTCGAGATTTACTTCGTTGCCGTTTATGCGGAAATCGTAATTTATACTTTCGGTCGCAAAACGCAAAACGTAGTTGGAATAAAATCCCTCGCGAGCCTTTTCGACGCTATACGCTTCCCATTCGTTCTGACGAGCGATAGTTTTTCTCGATAAGGTAAGAAGAGGCTCCGTTTTTATGCGTATGGTTTTCGTCGCAAGATCTCCGAATTTGTTTCGGAAGTTGACGACGTATATTCCCGATCCCTTTTTACCTACCGCCTGAGCGAATTGTCCGTCGGTAAAAGGCTCTTCGGATAAGTTGTCGTATAAGACCTCTCTCTCTTCGCCGTTTTCAATATCTATGTATTCGACGCCCTCTTTAAGGACTATATCCAACGGCTTATTGGTATATCCTTGCTCTTTCAAAATGGCTTTTTCGTTATATCCCGTCAACCATTCGTCGTTGAAAACGAAGGTAGGCTCGGTGTCGATCTCAAAATGGAAATGCTCGAAAACGCCGTTTGAAGCGACGATCCTTACGTCGTATTCGCCCATTCTGTCAAGTTGTAACGACGTCGTTCCGCCGACGGCGTAACCTTCGTATTCGATATCGTTCACTTCGAAATAAACGTTATTGCTGAATACTTTAAGGTCTATTTTATAGTTGGAATATATGACCGACGGATTGGTAAGATATTCCTTCTTCATTCCGTCGAAATAAGTTACCGTTACGAGCGAACTGAAAGACTTAATCTTTTGGACGAGATATATCTTTTCGCTATGGAAAACGTTTGTAACCCGTATGGTATAATACCCTTCCTCCGTTCCCTCGAATTCTTCGGTAAATTCTCCGTCTTTATATATGGTTCTCAATTCGGGTTGAGCGGCGGAAAGAGAATATCCCGCCTTAATCTCGTTGACGTCCTCGTCGATCTCGCCGATAGTGA
>CADBUU010000146.1 GCA_902797945.1 uncultured Eubacteriales bacterium
CGAGTTTTAACTCACTTTTCTTATCCTGCCTGCAAAATCACCTTTTTAACTCACTTTTTGCTTGCACTTAAAAACCGTTTGCTTTACTTTGCAAATACTCTTTCATTGCAACAAATAAAGACTTTCGTCTGCAATCGGGGTGCGTTTTGAAATACTTATAAGCGTCGTCCAAATCAACGTCTTTCAAATATTCGTGGTTTAATATATCTCCCCATAAGCCGAATTCCGTTTTTATTTTGTCAAGCGTAATTACTTCCTTTTCAGGTGTTGCTTTCCCGCCTTTTCTGCCCGCGCTTATCCGCATCTTTGAAATCGTTATATTCCACTTTGCATAGCCGAAATATTTATCTACAACAGGGGATAGATTTTTCGGCTCTTTGCCGTTAAAAACGTATTCGCAAAGCGCTTTAATATATGCTCCCGCGTCACTGTCGCCGAGCAGTTTGATTGCACTATAATAAGACATATAAAAAGTAAAACGTTTCATCTTCTTGTTAAGCGTTCGCGGTTGTTTACCTGCCGTTTCGATTGCTTTGACGGTGTTTAACGTAAGCAGTAGATTTTCCCATTCAAAACGCTCTTTCTCGTCTTGCGGGGGAGATATTTGTTCTTCCGTGAACATAACCTTACAGATATTTTTTATAGTCCTTCCCGCAATTTCGTCCGTTTCATCTTTTAATGCTTTATAGTATAAATCATAAAATGTAAATTTGTCTAACATAAACTCTCCTTAACCTTATTTACCGCCGTTTATAGACCGTCGGCACGTCTATTAAAACACGCATACGCATCATCTCCTTTAACTTTTTTATTTGTTCTATCGTCGGAAACTTGTCCGAAAGATACAAGGGCTTTATTATACTCCGAGCGACTGGACAATGGGTGTCCACTCGCTATAAAATTTTTAATATTTTACCATTTAAATGGTACACCTAATGAACTATTTAAAAAATTTTTTAGTATTATACTCTTATTGTGCTGACAATGCCTGTTAGTGCAGAATAATATTTTGCTAAAATATTTGATTTTGCCATTTTAACACTTAAAGGGGACACCTAATGTCCTATTTGAAAAAATTTTTATTATTATACAACTTAAAGAGCCAACCTAATTGGCCATTTGAAAAAAGTTTTTGATTATTATAATATTTAAACAACCGGAAAACCTGAATGTTAAAAAAATTTTTTTAGTATTATACTCTACATTGTGGCAACCTAATTGCAACAATGTGAAAAATTTTTAATGTATTTTAAAACAAAAACATGAAACCTAATTTCAAGTTTAAAAAATTTTATTATTGTCAAAACACACACGCAATAGGCTTTGAAAAAAGTTTTTCACAAAAAAATAAATGGCACCCAATGGACCATTTACATAAAAACTTAAAATTTTTGTTTTTTTTAAAAAGCGATTTTATTTTGGATACTATTTCCCCCAAAATCTCTTTTTTTGGGGGAAGACAGAATAGTTCGTTTTTTATTGTTAACTACTTATGCCTGACTATTCTTTCTATATCCGTATTCGTGTTTGCGCTGAGTTTTGCCTTGGCATAGATTTTATTTTCGTCTAAAAAATGATTTTATTTTATTCCATAATACAAACAGCCAACTTTGCTTTTTCTTCGGTGAATTTACGGGCATAGGTGTTGTGATAGGTTTAGCGGTATTTCCGCTTTGGATAGTCTTTGTTGTATTAGATACGGTGTTGTTGCAAGCAGGATACTTCCACAGAAAAGTATGAGTTTTTAAAATCTCGCTATCCGTAAGATTAAAATATGTATAACTTATCGCACCGCGACCTTCGCTTAAATCGTTAGTTACATCTAAATGATAGTTCCGCCCGTCGATTTTAACGATATTCCAAGCGTGCCATTCGTTTTGCAAATGTCCAAGTGCAACAATGCACTTTATATCAAGCATATTGAGTAAAAGTTTAACGGTTGCGTCAATCCCTTCGCATACGGCGGTTTTATAAAATAATACGCCTAAAATCGTATTAGAAACGGAAGAATACTTCTGCATATTATTAACGGCGTTGTATGTATAGGACACGTTATTACAAATAAGGTCGTGAACAGCTTTTTCTTTTTCGTAATCAGTCGTTCCCTTAACCCGTTTTAGCATAGCGTTAACGGCGTTATTAATTTTTATGCGCAATTCCGCAATTTCTTTTGCATTATAAAGATACTTAAAGTTAACGGCACAAAAAAAGGGCGAACTCGTTATCTGATACCCGTTTCTATTTACATAAAAAATATGCGGATTGTCAAGTATTATTTTTTGAATAATATCCCTAAAATCAACGCCGGCGCAAAACTTTGTCGGTATTTTTATCGACTTGTCGAGATTTTCAATCCCTTGATATATTAACTTGTAAACTTCCTTTTCCTGTTTATTAAGGACGGAATAATAATATCTGTCGTATTGCATTAAAACTAAATTTTTATCCACATTGCTGGACGAACAGATATATAATTACTATTTGTCGCAAAACCAACATACATTTCTCCTTCACTAGAAATATATGCCGATGAGCCAGCACCTGAAGATCTTAACCACCATACACAACATCCGTTATCAGAATTTTTATACGCACCCTGTTTATAACAATATTCCGTACCCAAGCATTTTATCGAACGTCCTAAAAAATACTTTTCCACTTCTTCACCCGAAAGTAAAAATACTTTATCATTTTTTAACATTGCTGCATTAGAGACAATTAGTAATGGGTTTCCATTAGTTACACTAAAAAATGCTTTATTATAAAACTCAACATTTAGCCATTCGCGTAAACTACAATTCTCCCAAGTATCATTCTCCACGTTTTTACTAAAAGATTTGCAATCTAAAGCATATTTACTTATAACAAGCGCTTTGTCATCTTCTACTTCCAAAACTTGCCATTCGATAGGTTTTTCTTCACCATTTACACCTTGGGGATAGCTTCCGTAAGTAATAAAATGCCCCTTATATAATGTTTTATCTTTAATTTTTATTCTCATTGCTGGTCTTACAACACCGCTATCGCTATCAACGCTATTCCCCATATTACTAATACTCCCATTAAAAGCAATATGAGACGCATCACTAGACAAAACACCTGAAGTTCTTAACCACCACCAGCAACAGCCGTTATCTTTATTTTTATAAGCACCTTGTTTGAAACAATATTCAGTACATTCGCATCTTCTACTTATGTCATTTGTAAAATATTTGTTCGCTTCCATTGTAGAAAGCAAAAATATATTATCTTGTGTGTCTTCTCCCTGTGGAGTGTTAAATTCAGGATTTAAGTGGGCAAAAACTCCTGCTACAACTATTTGTAATTTTTCTAAGTCTGAAAATGCTTTATTGTAAAAATCATTGTTTAGCCAAATTCTTAAAGAACAGGTACTCCAAGTTACACTTGAATGAGTTTCTTGAAACTTCTTACAATCAATTGCATATTTACTAATAACTAATATATCATCGTGTTCTACAGACAAAACTTGCCACTCAATCGGCTTCACTTCACCGTTTGCACCTTGCGGGTAAGCACCAAAAGTTATAATATTGCCAACCTTTATATCGTTTTCAATGGCAGACACCTTTCCCGACATCGCAGGTTGTGTCTTTTTGGGGGCTTTAGGAACATTTTTAATTTCCGTCTTTTGATTACTTTTTCCGGAAATTGCAGGCTGTTTTCTAACTTTTACAACGGCTTTGTACGTTTCGCTCCATAACAACAAACATTCCCTTGAAAATTTGTTGGAATAAGCGTAATTATTTTCAAGTCTATGACAATATGAATTTATTGTTATATCGTCTATCTCGCCGTGTGCATTTTTTATCTCTTCTGCAATTCCGCAATCGAAACTATCTACAATGACTCTTATCCGTGCTTTTTCTTCGGGATAAAGGTCAAAGAGATACGAGCGCAATTTGCTTGCGCTTTCCAAACATTCAGGATATTTAGTTATTACGTCTTTTAAGTTAATCATTAGTATTTTTCAAAACATTAAAATGGCAATGCTGAATCATCAATACATTTTGACTCTTCGGTTATTGCATCTTTGTTGTTCGCTACAAATCTCTTTATCTTATCTATCAACTCATCTGAAAGTTTACATTTATTAATTTTATTAAATTTAAAACTTTTCATCTCGTTATATTCAGTTAACGTTCCACGCGCAATTATCGTATCGCCAACTTGCAATTCCTTTATTTTAGTATACGTTTTCTTTTTCAAGTAATATACTCCGCTTGTTTGTCCACTAAAATCGGCAATATGAATTATAAGATAAGGCTTACCTGTCATTGTTTCCCTTTCCCGAATATCTTGGATTTCTCCAATAATATTCACCTCATCGCCCAATTTTAAGGTCTTAATAGAAACAGCAGAATTCACCATGTCAGGATCATCAATAGGATAAATCTCATCAGCAATTATAGTGTTTTCGGATATTTTAATACGCATTGCAGGCCGAACTGCGTGTTCGGCATAAGTATAGCAGCCGCGCTCAAAAATACAATCGCCAATAAAATAAGAAGCAAAGTTTGTATCTTTTCCAGAAGTGCGCAACCACCAACAACAATTTTTACTGCCATCATCTGATTTGTTTTTTGCGTAATAATAATCTGTTCCATTACAAATCATTTTTCCACTTGCAAAATATTTCGATGCTTGTATTATAGACAATAAAAATACTTTATCTTTGACATCTTTGCCTTGATACGTGTCTTTATAATATTTATTTTCATCTGCGGTTACATTTGTTGTGATTATGATTGCGTTATCTGCAGATCCAAATGCTTCATTGTAGAAATCACTATTCAGCCATTTTCGCAAAGAACAATCATCCCAATTAACAAAAGGAAAATCATCATCATATTTTTTATAATCAAGTGCATATCTACTTATAATAAGCGCGCTACCATTATCAACATCCAATACTTGCCATTCGATAGGCTTTATTTCACCGTTTGCCCCTTGCGGATATTGTCCCAAAGTTATTATATCGCCTACTTTAATATTTTTATAAGTATCAGCATTTTTTTTGGATTCAACACATTCTTTTTCGGTATCAAAAATAGGAGCAGATATTACCAAATCTTTATTAAAAATTTTTACCCATTGTTCTATACACCAAATAGAAAGTACGTTAGAATAACCGTATTCGCTTTCAAGTTTTTTACATAAACCACTAATGAAAAGTTTGTCCGCTAAATCTGCGCCTTTCATTTGTTCATATATGCCGCAATCGAAACTATCTACAATGACTCTTATCCTTGCTTTTTCTTCGGGATAAATGTCAACGAGATACGAGCGCAATTTACTTGCGCTTTCTAAACATTCGGGATATTTAGTTATTAGGTCCTTTAAGTTTATCATTTACTTATTTTAAAATTTCCTTAATTCGATCTTGAATAGGCTTTGTGTTATATTTGGGCATTGATAAATAAAATTTGGAAAAAAGTTTTGCAAAATCATTCCAATCATCCTTAAACAATTTATCAAATAAAATACATAATATAAAATCTGCACAAATATTATGATTGTATTCATATTCCTTCCCTAAAATTAATGAAACATTCCCTTCCAATTGAGCATAATCACAATTTTCTTGATTGTTAATTTTATTGGCAAAATTTTTCATTTCATTAAAAACAGCCATTAATTTTTTGTTTTCAATATTTAAATCTTTTTGAAATTCCTTAACCGTTTGCATTTTAATATCTCCTTAAACTGAACTAAATTTTTATTTTATTGCAATTGCTACCGACAAATCGTCGCCGCTGCCTTTTTCGGATAATTGATTTAAGCCGTTCGCAAGTTCAAGGCGAGCCTTTTCAATCTCCTTTTCATTTTCCGTTTCCAAATAAGCGTGGTAAATGTTTTTTATAAGCGATTGATATGCCTCAACGCTCCTGAAACAGTTTATTATCCCGTCCGTGGTTAAAACGATAGCGCTAACGGGTTTAGTTTTATCCGTTTCTATGAAAATTTGCCGAAATTCCGTGTCAGCGGCGCTTTGACATAAAGAAGTGGTAACGTTAAACTCTAACTGTTCGTCTTCTAAAACTTTTTTCAACTTACCATCTTCGTCATATTCTGCATTATGCTCGTCAGGCGTTTTTATCGTATCGTTTGATAAGATAATATTTGCGTTACCGTCGCCAAGTTTAAGAACAAAATAATATTTACCCGTTAAAACCGCAGCAATGAAAGTAGAACCGTAAGCCTTGACGTAATTTTTTAATAAAGCGTTCTTATCGGAATCGGAAAGCACGGCAAAACGCTCGTCATTTTCAAACGAGTTATCGTTAAAATCTTTTTCGACCGCCTTACGCCAATTATTGATAATATGCCGCTCTAAAACCGTTAATTGTTCTTTATAATTGCTTTTATCAAGGCGTTTTATCGAGCGCATAAACTCGTCGATAGCGGTTTTGCCGATTTCGCAAGCAAACGCAGAACCTTTGCTACTCCGAATATACTTTTCACCGCCGTGTCCGTCGCAAACGATAATGCCGCTGTAACTATCGGTATGCCAACTGACGGAGCAGTCCTGACACTCTTTATTTGCGATGATATGCGAATATCCGCGTATGGAAATATTATCGGTCAAAAACTTGCCGATTTTATTTTTTCTGCTTTTATGCATAAATAAATTTACCATTGAGAATCGTCAACGTCGGGAATATCAACGACAAACGGTTTATCGTCGTCAATACTTTGTATTTGTTGATTAAGAACGTCCTGCGGAGACGCGCTCGAACTCGCCTGACTCGTAGTACCCGTTTTAGAAACCGCCGCCGTAACGAATTTAATATACTGTCTTATTTTTTCGGGATCGTCAATGGAAATAACCGCCTCGGGCGTTCCGCAAACTTCTGCAAGCACGGTTTTATTAGCGTCTGCGCCGACTGCGAAAGCAACTTTTATAGCGTTTTTGAACCAATTATTCTTTTTAAGTTCGGCAAGCGGTTTTTCCCAATCGTCGGTAGGCTCGCCGTCGCTCAAAATAATAATGCCGGGCGCAAGATAGCCCATAGGATTATCGCCTAAAAACGCTTTTCTCGACATTTTTTCGTTTAAAGAAGTAAGTGCCGCGCCGAGCGAAGTCAATCCTTCCGCCTGAACGTCTCTCCAAGTGTTTATAAACTCGTCTGGTGTTTGCGGCTTAGGAGTTATCCATTCAACGCCCGTTGAAAAAGTCGCCGCCGCCACCGTTATATTTGCGTTGGGTGCGCTTTCCGCAACTTCTTTGATTATCTGCGGAATATCTTTCATTGCGTTGTTGACTTGTCCGATTTTTTCGCCGTACATACTTCCCGATTTATCGAATAAATAGAACAAAGTCATAGTTCTTGCCGCTACTTCTTCGATATTTGCGCCATATCTGCCGCCGTTTGTGTCTGCCATTTTCATTTTCTCCTTTGAGTTTTATTTTTTTATTTCAACTTTATTGTTGCCTATTGTAATTACCGTTTCAGGTATAAGCGTTACGACTTTTCCGTTTTCATAAGTCATAACGGGTTTTCCGGGGTATTCTACCTGCCAAACAATAGTGGAATCGTTTTTAAGCCCGAATACACCAGCCGTCTTTTTGCTTTCCACGAAAGTGCCTTTAATATCTTTTCTGCTACCGTGCGTCAAATGATAATCGGTAAGATATTTACCGTTTCCCGCAACCACTTCAAAACCGTTCAGCACCGCTTTATACGGAATAGGATAAGTCTTTTTACAGCAAGCGCATTTTACCATACTTGCAAACGTAGTTTCCTTGCAATACGGACACACTACCGAATCGTCCTGCAAGCGATATAAAACTTTAAGCCAATCTCTTTCGGTCAATCGCTTATTTACGTTTTTAAGCCCTTCGCCGAACGCCTTTTCAAACGCTTCGTGCAAATATTCGGGATAAGTCGGATATAAATTTATCAGGTTAGAAAACACGCCTTTTACGGGTGCGTTCGAGTGGTCGGTTTTACTCATTACGAATACGGGCTTTTCCGCATATAATTCGCGTTCAATTGCCGTTGTTAGACAAGGATATTTACAGCAATTCGCGCCTTCAAGCGGGTGCGACAAAAAGAATAATTCAAACAGTATTACCGAAAGCGAGAAAAGGTCGGTATTCGTGTTTGGCTTGTCCTTTCCTAAAATAATTTCGGGAGCCATATAGCCGGGCGTTCCCGCAACACCCAAATTTTCACCGTAAGGCGCAACGTTGTCGTTGTCGCAAATCAAAATGTCGCCGTTTGTCTTATCTATAAAGAAATTGCCGGGGCTTACGTCCTGATAGGAAAGTCCTTTTCTGTGAAGTGCCTGAAACGCTTCTACGACGTTTATCGCAGCATTTATCAATACTTTGGTATTATCGTATTGAACTTTTGCTTTCATAAACTTTGTAAATTCTTCAAAGTTTTGCGGACGTAAGTCCATTATGTAGCCGAAACCTTTGCTTTTTTTGCCCGTGATTGCAATCGCTTTTTGCCATAAAAACGCATTTGAAGGGCTACCGCTCGTTACGTTATGCTCTAAGTTTTTATAGAACTTTTTATAATTCGGCTTTAACCCTTTCAGATAATTCGGCAAATACCATTTTAGCGCGTAAAATTTACCGTTGTAATCAACTTTGTAAACCGCGCCTTGTCCGCCTTCGCCGAGTTTCTGTTTAACGGTTATCGTATCCCCGTTAGTGAGTTGAATTTTCTCACCGTTTCTGAAATCGCTCATTTGTATCTCCTTAGTTTTGTTTATGCATTTCATTTTATTTAATAATAATCATCGTCGTCTATAAATTTATCATTATATGCTTTACCATAATCATCTTCATATCCCGGTCTCCATTTTTCCTCGTTTTCTATGTCTTCAAGATAACCAAAATCCGGTCTCTCAAAATTGCCACCCGAATCAAAACGGCTATCGCGCTCAACTTCTTTCATATACTTTGCATCGGCTTCGGCTTTGCTATCAGCATAGTATCTATCCAGATCCCCATCGTAATAATCAAAATCAGGAGTATAATTATTGCGCTTACCATTATTATTTGTCGTTTTGGGTCTTGAAAAAATATTTTTATTATTGCCGTTTATCTTACAACTTTTAGGGAAAGCATCTTTCCCTAAATTTTCTACGCTATCAGGCAAAAAGACTTCCGTAAGAGAATTGCAACCGTTAAAAGCATAACTACCTATATAATTAACCGAGTTAGGAATAATTATCGCTTTTAATTCCGTCAACCCTTCAAATGCCCAACCTCCTATATTTTTAACCGAATCAGGAATAGCAATCGTTTTAATTGATAGACACCCTTGAAAAGCTCTTATCGGCACCGTCGTAAGAGTATCAGGCAAATTTAAGTCGGTAATCAATTCGTTGTATAGATATAGTTTATGCGCATAATATAAAGGATTTGAAAAATAGCCCTTGAAATTTATTTTTAGCCAGCGACTTAAGTCCTTTATATTAACGGCATTTAGTGATGAACAATTTTCAAATGCTCTTACACCTATTTCAACTAAAGATTTAGAAATATATATTTTTTCTATATTACTACAATCATAAAACGCGTTAGCGCCTATTTCTAAAATACTCTCTGAGAGTTTTATACTCTTTATTGTTTTACATTTGTGAAACGCATTATCTGCAATTTTTATAACGTTTTTTGGGATAATGATATTCTCATCACGACAATCACCTATACCGTTTAAAATATTGTTTGAAATATCAAGTCCTTGTGAGTAGTTTAGTATTTCCACGTCAAATGCATCACACCACAAAAGCAAATTATCGTAGCCAAATTTTTTTGCTATTCCATAATGGTTTTCAAGTATTTCACACCAATTATTTATGCGAAAATGCTCAACTTCCCCATTGGTTTCGTGGAGCGACTTGATTTCTTCAACTATTCCACAATCAAAAATAGCACAAATAATAAATATATCTCGCTTTTCTGTCGGATAAAGGTCAATAAGATATGACCGAAGTTTGTCGGAACTTAATAAACAATCAGGATATTTTTTTGTTATACTTTTTAAATCTATCATAAGTTATATCTTTTAAAATTTTACTTAATTTTTATATTACATAGAGCTTATTTCTTGTTTAGCGAATTTAAAATTATCCAAACCCAAAATCCGCCTCCAATTAAAAGCATATACATTCCTATAGTTTTTAACCCCTCATTATCACTAGCGGAAAATGTTACACATCCACCAATAGGAAGAACAAAAAGAACTAATATAGCAATTAAAATGCCTATGCGCTCACTTCTTCTGTGTTCACTTTCTTCCCGTTCTTTCCTTAATTGTTCTTCTCTGAGCTTTTGTTGCTCTTTCTCTTGCTCTTGTTTCTCTTTTTCTTTACGTTCTTGCTCCGCTCTTCGTTGTTCTTCTATATAATTATATTTTTCTGTTTTTCCGCAATTTTTGCAGTCGCGAATTTTATAATCCCCTTCAATTCGCCACTCGCTAAAATTATGCCCCGTTGCGTTTATTGCCCTTGTCTCTTTTTTACCGCACTTTGAACACTGTCTTACTTCTTTGCCGGCTTTCGTGCAAGTGGGTTTAGTTTGCTCAATCCATTTACCGAAATTATGACCTGTCGCTGGCAGGATATTAATTTTTTCTTCGCCACAGCGGGAACACTTATAAGTCTCTCTGCCTTCCTTTTCGCAAGTAGGCTCGGCATATTCTACCAATATAAAATCGTGTTCTGGATTTACAAAATTATTTTTATACTCATATCCGCAATCGCAAGAGTATAAAGTATAACCTTTCTCCGTACAAGTCGGCGGAACTACGGTTTTAGTATATTTATGCTCGTGTAGGTCGTCTATATTTTCAATTTTTCTATGAGTTCTTTCAACAGGAACAAGTTTGGGCGGAGCAGGCGGTGTTTTTATTTTTACGTCAAAAGCATTTGCCCAAATATTAAGACAGCCTTCTACGTGTTTATGCGCAAGCCCGCGATTATTTTCTATTCTATTGCATAAAGAACTAAATGTTAAAGAATCAAGTTCTTTTTTATCCTTTATTTCCGCAACGATGCCGTCGGACAGCATATCGGACAAAATACCCGCATACAGCTTTTCCTGCGGATATAAATCAGATAAAATTCCTTTCAATTTGTTCCCGTCTTTTAAGCTTTCAGGATATTTCGTTATTACTTCTTTAAGGTTTATCATATTCTTTTTCTTTAGTTATTCCGTTCTTTTGGGCTATCATGACTAGTTTTAAAGATAAATTTGATTATATCAACAATATTTCCGGTCTACCCAAATGGTTTGTTGGATTTAACAATTATATTAACGCTTTCAAACAATTATCTGCAAATAATACAAGCCTTTTAGCAATGTTTTTTAACTCGTTTTGGTATGCATTCTTGGGGTCTCTTATTTCTGTAATTGTTTCCTCTATGAGTGCTTACGTCGTGTCAAAATATAGGTTCAGAGGAAGAAAGTTGTTTAATTATATAGTAATAATTATTATGACACTTCCGATTGTCGGAGCATTACCTTCTCAGTATGAAGTTTATAATAAATTAAATATTTTAAACAGCCCGTTGTATTTAATAACTTTTGCCAACGGCATGGGATTTAATTTTTTGATTATATTCGGATTTTTTAATTCACTGCCATGGGATTATGTAGAAGCGTCATTTATTGATGGAGGAAACCATTTTAATACATTTTTTAAAATCATGTTGCCACAAGCAATAGGTGTACTTTTGTCAACATTTATCGTTACATTTATAGGCACATGGAATGATTATTATGCGCCGATTCTTTTCTTGGAGGATTTTCCGACACTATCTTCGGGCATTTATGTGTATGAACAAACAATCTTCCACGATGGGGGAGGAGACATACCTATGTTGTTTTCGGGGGTCATTTTAAGTGTTGTACCAGTTTTAATTCTGTTTGTATTTTTTCAGGATAGAATTATGAACATATCCATAGGGGGTGGAATAAAAGGATGAAAAAATAATAATTTATATCTATTTTACTATTGTAACTTGATTATGTAACAAAAAAAATTATAGGAGATAAAAAATGATAAAGAAGTTATTAAAAATTTGTTTTTGTGCAGTTTGCATAACTATGTGTGCGTTTTTCTTCGTCTGTTGCGGGGGAAACGGTTCAAGTGAAGTCTTGCCCGGCGGAAGCGACAAAGAAAGTGGTTCAACGCCAAAGTATAGTTATATAATTGATGAAACGTCAATTACATTAGAAGATGCAGAAGTCGGTGAGCAGTATAAAATCGATACGCCGACGGTTATCGATAAAGGGGGAAAAGTAATTACTACTTATAAAGTAGATTTTAAAGTTACAGACCCTGAGGGGAAAAATGTTACTGTTGCAGCTTCAAGATTTACGCCGAAGAGCGTCGGCGAATTTAGAATTGAGTTTACTTGCAATAAAGACGAGGTTAAAAATGCAGTTTTAACATTACAAGTTAAGGATACTGTCAAACCGGAAATAGATACCAATATGGTCGAATCGTTGTTATTTATGTCTGAAACAAATTCAAAACCGGATTTTAGAGTTAAAGACGCAGGTGGAGTTGACGAATCAAGTAAATATGTAAGATTATTTAAAGGCTCTACTGAAATTTCTTATAACAACGACTGTTTTGATATACAGTCTACGGGTCTTTACACATATAAATTTGAAGTTTCCGACAAGTCAGGCAATACGGCGACGGCAGAAAAGGACGTTTATGTTACTAGCGAATCGAGAGTTGAAGGCAAAGTTACGTATTTATCTAACGATTCTTATACTTATCAAGTAAGCAACGGTAAAAATATTGATTTAACGTATTTCGGCAAATCTGGAAGCGGGATTAAATCAAGCGTGTTACGAAGGAACGCGCGTCGGCTGTCAGATGGGAATAGCCGCTACGGGCGAAAAAAAGTATGCGACGGAACTTGCGAGAATTATAGGCGAGGAAGCGAGCGCTCTCGGCATAAACTGGGCGTTTGCGCCGATCATAGATATAGATTATAACTTTCGCAATCCCATAACCAACACCCGAACGTTCGGAAGTAACGTTGAGACCGTCGCTTCGTTCGGAAAAGCGTATGTCGAAGAAGTGCAAAAGCACGGGATAGCGGCAAGCATAAAGCATTTTCCGGGCGACGGCGTCGATGAAAGAGATCAGCATCTACTCGCTTCGGTCAATTCCCTTTCCACAGAAGAATGGGATAATAGTTACGGACGAGTATATCGCGCTTGTATAGACGCAGGCTCAAAGACCGTAATGGTCGGACATATTATGCAACCGGCTTATTCAAAGGCGTTAAACCCCGAATTAAAGGACGAAGAAATAATGCCGGGGCTTATTGCGCCGGAACTTTTGAACGGGCTATTGCGAGGCAAGCTCGGCTTTAACGGACTTATCGTTACCGATTCGACGACAATGGCGGGAATGGGGACGGTTATGCCGAGAGAACAAGCCGTTCCGCTTACGATAGCGTCGGGTTGCGATATGTTCTTGTTTACCAAGAATCTGGAAGAAGATTTTGCCTTTATGACGGAAGGCGTGAAAAACGGCGTAATAACGAAAGAAAGGCTCGACGAAGCGGTAACGCGCATACTTGCGCTTAAAGCCTCGCTTAAATTACACGAAAAAAATAATATTCCCGACGAGAGCGAAGCAAGAAAAATAGTAGGCTGCGCTGAACATAAGGCTGTTTCGAGAGAAGTTGCGGACAAAAACATTACGCTCGTTAAAAGTGAGAAGGGGATTTTACCTATATCGCCCGATAAGTTTAGACGAGTTCTCGTTTATAAAAAAGAAGGCGCGGCAAGCGCTTTCGGCGGAGGTATAACTTCGGGGGCGTGCGATAAGTTTATAGAGAAATTAAAGGCGCAAGGCTTTGACGCCGACGTGTATATTCCGGGCGGCGGATGGGAAGGTATGGCTAAACCCGTCAAAGAAGTTTACGATAATTACGATTTGATTATTTATCTCGTTGCGCTTGCGACGAAATCCAACCAAACGGTTGTAAGAATCGAATGGGCGGAGCCGATGGGGGCTGACGTTCCCGTTTATATGAACTCTATTCCGACGATTATGATTTCGCTTGAAAATCCATATCATCTTTTAGACGCGCCGAGGATTAAAACGTATATAAATACTTACGGCGGCTCGAATGAAATATTAGACGAGTTAATTAAAAAACTAATCGGGAAAAGTCAATTCACGGGAATAAGCCCCGTCGATGCTTTTTGCGGTAAATGGGATACTAAATTATGAATTTCGATTTTTTGAAAAAAGCCGAAGAAGTAAAACCGAAGTTAACAGCCGGATTTCACACGGTAACAGGCGGACAAATTCTTTCGGAGAAAGAAACCGCCGTATACGATTTCAGAACGCATTTAGTCGGTTATCCTAAAATTTATTTTTCGTCGATAGGGGCGCATTACGACGCGCCCGCTCTTATAAAAGGCCGTTTTTGCGAAACGGCGCAGGAACTTGACGAGGACACTTCCCTTTATAACGGCTGGATAAGTAAAGGTTGGTTGCAGGAAGAGATTATTCACCTCGACGAATTGCCCTGCGTCTATGAGTTCAAACGCAGATATGCCGTTCGGTATATTAAGGTGGAGGTAATTGCGACTTCGCCTAAATATAAACTCAAAATAGATAAAGTTAAGATAAAAAGCGTAACGAGCGCGCCCGAACAAATTGCCGTTTGCGGCAAAGATAAAAGGGAAAAAACTATCGATAAGGTTGCGCTTAAAACGCTTTCGGAATGTATGCAATACGAGTTTGAGGACGGCCCTAAGCGTGATATGCGTTTATGGCTCGGCGACTTGCGACTTCAAGCGCTTACCAATTATCAAACGTATCGGCATAACGATTTAGTGAAACGGTGTCTGTATCTTTTTGCGGCTACGGCGGACGATGAAGGCAACATAAGTCAATGCGTGTTTACAAAACCCGAAGTTGCGCCCGACGATGCGTCAATGTTCGATTATTCGTTGCTATTTATTTCTACGCTATATGATTATTTTAAGGAGACAGGCGATAAACAAACGGCAACCGACTTATTGCCTCTTGCCGAAAAGCAAATAGAGATTGCAAGGGAACGATTTAACGGCGACGAGATAGAAGATTGCGCCCGCCTCGGCTGGTGTTTTCTCGACTGGTCGCTCGAACTGAACAAACAAGCGGGAGCGCAAGCCGTTTATATTTACGCAGAAAAAACGCTTATAAAACTGTTAAAAGAATTTAATATAGATACTTCTGATTACGAGAATGACGTGGCGCTGAAATCGGCAAAAGCAATTGAAAGTTTTTACGATAAAGAACGCGGGCTGTTCGTAAGCGGAAAGCAAAGACAAATATCTTACGCAACAAACGTGTGGTATGTCCTTGCCGAAGTTTTCAATGCGAAGGAAAACTCTTCTATTCTGAATCGTTTAAAAGAGTATAAAGACGCGGTTAAACCCGTTACGCCGTATATGATGCACCATTACGTTCAAGCGCTGATAAACAGTGGAAACGCTTGCGACGGCAGGAAGGTAATTAGCAACTATTGGGGCGGTATGGTAGACCGTGGAGCGGATACTTTTTGGGAACTTTTTAATCCCGACAACCCCGATGAATCGCCTTACGGAGGCAAGGCGGTCCACAGTTATTGTCATGCATGGAGTTGTTCGCCGTCTTACTTTTTAAGAAAATATTTTGCGGAGAAGTGATATGATAAAAGGTATAATATTTGACTTGGACGGAGTTTTGCTTTTTACCGACAAATATCATTATATGGCTTGGAAAGCGATTGCCGATAAATTTAATATTCCTTTTGACGAAAAAGTTAATAACAGGCTTCGCGGGGTTTCGAGAATGGAAAGTCTTAACATAATATTGTCGTATTCCGACCAAAAGTTCTCCGAAGCGGAAAAGGAAGTTATGGCGTCGGAAAAAAACGAACTATATCGTGAGTATTTGAAAAAAATGACGCCGTCGGACGTGTCTGACGATACTCGTTATGCGCTTGATAAATTGCGTGCACGAGGACTAAAACTTGCCATAGGTTCGTCGTCGAAAAACACGCCGCTGATTTTGGAAAAAACGGATATGGCGAAATATTTTCACGCAGTATCCGACGGAAATAATATTTCGCGCGGTAAACCCGATCCCGAAGTTTTTTTAAAAGCCGCAGATTATTTGAATTTACAGCCTTGCGAATGTATAGTGGTAGAAGATGCGGAATCGGGAATAGACGCCGGAACGGCAGGCGGTTTTCTGACTGTCGGAATAGGTTGCGCGGCGCAATATGAAAAAACGAAACGTCCTATAAAAAATCTGACGGAATTACTTACTATTCCCGAACTATCCGAATGAAAATAAGATTGAACTTGTTAAAACGGCTACCTATTTAAGTCATAAAACTTTAATTTTTATAATATAAGCGGAAATATTTTGCCATCGACGTTAAAAATGCGTCGGTGGCAATTATGTATGATACCTGTTAAATCGGGTTTATTTTTCCAAAAATATTTTGAGAATAAATATTCGGTCTTTAATTGACGAAACTATATTTTTTAGGTATAATATAAGCGAGAATAAGCGATTTTCGCAATTATTCGAGCGCCATATTACATCATCGACAGATGATATAATATAAGCGAAAATAAGCGATTATGGCAGAGGCAGAAATAAATATGACTAAAACTTTTTTCGGGAAATTAAATTCAGGCGAAGAGATATATAAGTTTACTCTTTCAAACGAGAACGTGAGTTTATCCGTTATAGAATACGGAGCGAGCATTCAATCTTTGACGTTTCGTGGCAAAGAAATGGTGCTTGGCTACGATAAGTTAGACGATTACGTAAAATATACCGATTGTTTCGGGGCGATTGTCGGAAGATATGCAAACCGAATAGAAAACGGGACTTTTTCTCTCAGTGGAAAGAATTATAATCTCTATAAAAACGACGGAAATAACACTTTGCACGGCGGTAAAATCGGCTATCACAGAGTAAAATGGACGGGCAGAGAAGAGGACGGTAAAATCGTAATGGAGTATCTGTCGAAAGACGGAGAAGAGGGTTTTCCCGGTAATTTAAGCGTCAGTGTCGTATATAAATTATATAACGACGGTATAGGGATAGAATATATTGCAAAAAGCGATAAAGATACGGTGGTCAATCTCTCAAATCACTCCTATTTTAATCTCTCCGACGGAAAAGATACAATAGAGCGCCATTATCTCACTCTCGATGCGGATAAATTTACACCCGTTAAAGAAGGTCTTATACCTACGGGAGAACTTCGCCTTGTAGATGGAACACCCTTTGATTTCAGAAAGACGAAACTTATAGGAAGAGATATAAATTCCGATGACGAGCAGTTAAAGATAGCGGGCGGATACGATCATAACTTTGTAATTAACGGCAAAGGATTCAGACGTTTTGCCGAAGTTTATTCGGATATAACGGGAATTTCAATGTATTGCTATACCGATATGCCGGGAGTTCAAGTATATTCGGGCAATTTCTTAAACGATAGAACAATTAAAGGAGGAAAGGATATACATAGGCGATACGGATTATGCCTTGAAACGCAATACTTTCCTAATTCCGTCAATATCCCCTCCTTTCCGTCCACCATATTAAAAGCGGGAGAAACATACAAAAGCAGAACGGAATACAGATTTAAATAGAGAGCCGAATAAAATAAGAAACACAAAAAACACCGAGAGTGGGAACCCTCTCGGTGTTCATTTCGGAAATAGATTACTATCCGGAATCCGACGAGAAGGGGCAATCGTTCGTGTTTAACGGCGAAGGGCATAAATATATACGTTTTTCGGAAGGAAGTTTTTCCCCGTCGCGCCGAAAGAAATTGAGATTATAAAGTAATACGACAGAGAGATTGACGATTATAGTCCGAAAAAGTTTTTACTTTTCGGCAGATGAAAAAATTAAACAAGAGTATTAAAATCTGTGTTTAAAGACTGTAAAGTTATAGAATATTTAATTTGAAGGAGCGGAATTTATGATTTCATTATTAATTTCATTTGCAGTGTTGATCATAGGATATTTACTTCACGGGAAAATAACCGAAAAAGTATTTGCTCCCGACGATAGGGTTACTCCCGCCATATCTCATAAGGACGGTGTCGACTTCGTTCCGATGAAGACGTGGAAGGCTTTTTTGATACAACTTTTAAACATAGCGGGAACCGGACCGATTTTTGGGGCGCTTATGGGCGCAGTGTTCGGACCTATCGTTTTCTTATGGATAATTTTCGGCTCCGTTTTGGGCGGCGCCGTTCACGACTATATGAGCGGAATGATAAGTTCTCGTCATAAAGGCGCGTCTATTGCGGAATTGTCGGGCGAGTATCTCGGAAAAATCACAAAAATAATTATGCGAATTTTTTCGGTCGTTTTGCTCGTGCTGTGCGGAGTTGTATTTGTTACAAGCCCTGCCGAACTTCTCGATAAACTTACTCCCGAATGGATGAACGGAACGTTTTGGACGATAATTATTCTCGTCTATTATCTTCTTGCGACTCTTCTTCCCATCGATAAGTTGATAGGTAAATTATATCCCGTATTCGGCGTTTTATTGATGGTTATGGCTGGCACAGTGTTAGGCGGTATACTTTTCTCGGGGGGAAAATACACAATTCCCGAAATCACGCTTGCAAATCTTCATCCGAGCGGAACGCCCGTATGGCCGTATATGTTTATTACGGTTGCGTGCGGCGCAATTTCCGGATTTCACGCAACTCAATCGCCCATGATAGCGAAATGCCTTACTTCCGAGAAACAGGGCAGAAAGATTTTTTACGGAGCGATGATTTGCGAATCTGTCATAGCGTTGGTATGGGCGGCGGCGGGCGTCGCGTTTTACGGAACGACTCAAATTCTAAACGAGGCGCTTTTAAGCGGCGCTTCAAACGTCGTGTATGAAATATCAACGGGAGTGCTTGGAGTTTTCGGCGGCTTTCTTGCCGTAGCAGGGGTGATAATTTGTCCGATAACTTCCGGCGATACGGCATTCCGCAGCGCAAGACTTATACTTGCGGAAACTTTTAATCTCGACCAGAAAAAACTCAGACATCGCTTATATATAACTATTCCTCTTCTGGTTGTAGGAGGACTTCTGACTCTCTTCGCCATACTCAATGAGAACGGTTTTCAAATTTTATGGAGATATTTTTCTTGGAGCAATCAAACTCTTGCAATGATTTCTCTTTGGGTTGCGACCGCTTATCTTCTTAAAAAAGGAAAATATAAATTCGGTTCTTTAATTACGGCGCTTCCGGCAACGTTTATGACAGCCGTCAGCGTAACTTATATTCTTATTGCAAAAGAAGGTTTGCGCCTCGATCAAACAGTTTCGTATATTATAGGTTTAGTTGCGGCGACGGCTGCGTTTATAGCGTATGCTATCTGTATTTTCAAAAAAATGAAACGAGAAAAAACGAAGAGCGTCTTTTAACGGGCAAAAACTTTTTTGCGACGGTTAAACGCTTAAAAAATAAAGACGGGAAGCGCTCCCGTCTTAAATTATGCTTTTTATTTTGCTCAACAAAAATATAATAACACGAAAACGTAAAAGTGTCAATACCTTTTCCGAAAATTTCACAATGTGAAAAAACGCGAAAGTGTATTGACTTTTTGGCTTTCTTGGGTTACAATATAGGCGTAAAAGGCGAAGAAAAAAAAAGGAGTAAAAAATAATTTCGCTAAAAACAAAAGGAGAGGTCCGATGAATTAAGAACTTTAAAATAATAAACCCGAGGAGGCAAAATTATGAAGAAAAATTTTATCAGGTATTATTTTAAAGAAAGTTAAATAAGGAGTCCGCCGATGAATCGTTTAGTTTGAATTAAAAGTAAAGTCGTATATAAAGTGAGTTCGTTTGACCTTATGGAAGGTCACGGAATTAAGTAATATTAAAAAAACACGCTTTACCGTTTACAATTGAATATTTTACTTAAAAAATATATATGGGGTTTTGCAAAGCAAAACCCCATAGCCGAATGAAAACAAAGTTGAACTTGCCTAAGCCGTGTCTTTTGCGCCCTTTTAGGCGAGTTTTCACGGAATGAATTTGTATTC
>CADBUU010000147.1 GCA_902797945.1 uncultured Eubacteriales bacterium
CGTAAAACAATTTACGGCTTTTTCTTGCGGTTTCGGGCGCTTTATCCTGTCTGCCGTATACTCTTTCATGTAGCCGAGATTAAACGCTGTTCTGAGCGAATTCTGAACTACATTTATAATTCCGCCGACAGAATTAGCAGATAGCCCTTTCCCTGTTTTTAAGTTTCCGGACTGCAATAATTCGGTTATGTAATGTTGCAGAATACTCGGCGTTATCTCGTCTAAATCGTAATCTCCAAGTTTGGGTATCAGGTGTTGTTTTACAATCTCCGAATACCTATTGAATGTCCTTGTTTTTGCCGTTGGCTCGATATAATTATCTAACCATTCTTTTAACCATTCTTTGTATTTCATTTCTTATTCTCCTCGTTTGTTTTAATAAAAAATGCTGCACGAAAAAACTTCATACAGCATTCTTTGTTTTTTATTAAATTGTGATTGATAGTTCCTTTAGTTTTTATCCTCGGTTTTGATTTTACTTTTCAATACTGCAACCTCAAATTCGTATTGTTCTTTCGTAAGCAGTTTTCTGTCATAGAAAATTTTCAATGTTTCCAACTGCCTGTCAAGCAAATATTGATTGTCTTTCTTTTCTTCATTGTTGTTCATGTTTTCTTTCTTCCTTAAATCAA
The DNA here is from genome assembly GCA_902797945.1 of uncultured Eubacteriales bacterium. Lineage (GTDB taxonomy): Bacteria > Bacillota > Clostridia > Christensenellales > Borkfalkiaceae > UBA10281. Next base: position 633 of record CADBUU010000147.1, read on the forward strand.
ATAAAACCGAATACAGGTTTGCCGTACTTCTTGATTATTAAATTCTCAAATTCTTTGCCAAGTCTTAATAATTTGTAATATGATCTTTGACTGATGTTCTCCCCTTTCAAAAACTTTTTAATTGTATTCAACGAAAGCATCGTTATCTCCTGAACATCGCTTAATGACAAGTCGTTATCCTTTATATAATCATTTAGCGCGTCTAAAATAAGATCTCTGCTATTTACTAAATTCAAGCCATATTCATATCCCGAATAATGTTCTTTTGGTCTTTCCGTCTTTGACATAACGTCTCCATATTCACAGTTCAAAGCGGTAGTGATTCTGTCCAACACACCGACCGAAACGTATTCATCACGTTTCATCTGAAAAATCGTGGCGGTAGATATACCCGTCATCTCGGTCAACGTTTTTTGTGTCATTTTTCTTTCTTTCAGAATATCCCATAGTTTATAATAGTAAATCGCCATTGACAGTTCCCCCGTATTTAGTTTTGTGTTTATTATATCATAAAACGCCAGATTTGTCAACTACTTTCGTAAACCTGAAATATAATTGCTTATTTTGACAAGTTTTTTTTGTTAAACGTTTTTAAGACATAAAAAATCGGCAGATTTTTCAAAACTCCTACCGATTTATGTTTTGGTATTTCTGTTTATATACGGGTTCAAGTCCCGATTTTTTACAGATAAACAAAATCCGAGCCATAAAATTCATTCTTTTTTCGCCATGTGAATTTAAGTCAAAAAGTGCCGAAAACAGCAAAAAACCACCTAAAAACAACCGCTTTTAGGTGGTTTTTGCGTTGACGAGTACTTTTGTCAACTAAAGATGGCTACACGCAACGAAAATGCTACATTTCCGTCTGAGCCATTTTAATTTATTTTGGTTTAAATTTAATTTAATTGTACACTTTGTAACTCAAAAAGTCAATTAAAAAATATAAAAAAGTCATAGTTTTTTCTATGACTTATTCTATATAATTTTCTATTGTTAAACCGCCTTTAAATACAACCACGATCTTCTTATCCGGCATTACCCGAATATATTCAATAAGCCGTTTTACTAAAAACGCATATTATTCAACAATGCAGCTTACAAGGCTTTTCAAAAAATATTATTCAATGACAATGAATGAATTTTTTATTACGCAAAAACTGCAATATGCAAAATCAAAACTACAATACTCTCAAGAATCCATGTTAAAAATATCACTCGCTATAGGAATGACCCTCCCTCATTTTGACTCAATTTTTAAACAAGAAACGGGAAAATCTCCATTGGAATACAGAAAAGCGACACACAACGAAATATATACTTGAACAATGAATTCGTTTTTATTAAATAAATACAATACTCTTTTACTTGCCAACTGAACTGTCGCATAGTTCCGCCAAAATTTTTGTCAAGTAAAATATACAATATTTACTCTTGTCGACAAATATCTGTTCCTTGCCTACATACAGTCATCATAATAAGTATCTGCCAAAACTACAACTTTATCGGCTGAATTTATACCCGTTTATTGACTTCGTTCCATTTTAAGTCTTGATTTTTACACAGACAAACTACGATAAATTTTATAAAGGGATATTTTTCTTTTAATGACAATATAACGTGTGCGGCGATCGTATCATATCCGATTGCTCCGCCGACACCGAAATACCTTACGCCCTTTTCAATCAGAGAAACAACTACTTCTCTCGTCTTATCGAAAATGGCTTTTTCTTTTCGTTTGCGATTATTCGGTGTCCTGTAAAACAACAAGTCTGCTCTATTAAACTCATAAAAAAAGGCGCCAACTCCTTCGAGTTGACACCTATAGAACGCACC
>CADBUU010000148.1 GCA_902797945.1 uncultured Eubacteriales bacterium
TCGGCATATCTTCTTCGCTACCGCCGCCGAACGCCGCCTTCGCCTGTTTTTGGGCTTCCAACGCTTTCGCCTCGCCGTGAACGAGTTTAGTTACTTCAAAAGCAAGTCTTTCTTTTGCAGCGTTCATTCTCTCGTCGTTATATTTCGTGAGCTGATCGATTTCTTCCATATCCATAAAGGTCAAAAGACGCATACATTCCGCGACTTTTACGTCCTCTACGTTTCTGAAATACTGATAAAAATCGTAGACCGAACATTTATTTTCGTCGAGCCATAAAGCGCCCTTCTGCGTTTTGCCCATTTTCTTGCCCTCGCTGTTTAAAAGCAACGTGCAAGTAAGGCAATAGGCGTCTTTCTGTTCCTTTCTTCTTATAAGGTCTACGCCTGCGAGCATATTCGACCACTGGTCGTCGCCGCCGACTTCCAGAACGCATCCGTATTTGCGGTTAAGCACGAGGAAATCGTAGCCTTGCATCAACATATAGTTAAATTCGAAGAAGGTAAGCCCTTTTTCCATTCTCTGTTTGAAGCATTCCGCGGTAAGCATTTTGTTTACGGAGAAATGAACGCCTATTTCCCTTAAAAAGTCGACGTAATTGAGATTTAAAAGCCAATCGGCGTTATTTGCGATCACGGCTCCGTTTTCGCCGTCGAAATTTATAAACCTCGACATCTGCTTTTTAAAACATTCTATATTATGGTCAATCGTTTCTCTCGTCATCATCTGACGCATATCCGACCTTCCCGACGGATCTCCTATCATACCCGTTCCGCCGCCGAACAATGCGATCGGTCTGTGTCCGTATTTTTGCATCCACGCCATCGCCATTATGGGAATATAATGCCCTATATGCAAACTGTCGGCAGTCGGATCGAATCCGACGTAGAAGGAAACCTTTTCGGTTTCGAGTAACTTACGGAGGTCGTCTCCGTAGACGGCCTGCTTGATAAAGCCCCGTTCGGTCAAAATATCCATTACGTTTTTCATAGTAAGCACCTATCGTTTGAATTTGTTTTATTTTACCATATAAATCGGCTTTTGTAAACTAAAAGAGAGAGATTGTCAAAACTCCCTCTTTTTGCCTGTTTACCACAATTCTCTGTCTTCGACTTGTTTTTTAACGAGAGAGATAAAATCATCGAGTGACATTTTGCCTATGTCCCCTTCTCCTCTCTTTCTGACTGCAACCTCTCCGCTTTGAGCCTCCGCCTCGCCGATAACGAGCATATACGGCACTTTATCGAGTTGAGCCTCTCTTATCTTCTTTCCTATCTTCTCGGAACGAAGGTCTTTTTCGGGACGGATACCCGCTTGAAGAAGTTTATCGAACACTTTCTTGCAATAATCTTCGCTCTTTTCGGAAACGTCCATAACTCTTACTTGTTCGGGAGCGAACCAAAGGGGAAGAGCGCCGGCGTATTTTTCAAGAACGAGCGCAAGAGTTCTTTCATAGCAACCTATCGAAGTTCTGTGAATGACGTAGGGGAACTTCTTTTCGCCGTCGACGTCGGTATAAAGCATATTGAAACGCTTTGCGAGTTGGAAATCAATCTGAATGGTTATAAGCGTATCTTCCTTTCCGAAAACGTTCTTTATCTGAATATCGAGTTTAGGTCCGTAGAACGCCGCTTCGCCGTCGGCTTCGGTATATTTAAGCCCTATATCGTCCAAAATGTTTCTCATAACGCCTTGAACGTTTTCCCATTCTTCGACGGAACCGATATATTTTTCCTTGTTATTTTCGTCCCACTTGGAAAATCTGTAAGTTACGTCGTCGTCAAGACCGACCGCTTTAAGCATAAACACGGCAAGATCGAGACAGCCCTTGAATTCGTCTTCGAGTTGCTCGGGCGTGCAGGCGAGGTGCCCTTCGGAAATGGTGAATTGTCTTAATCTGATAAGCCCGTGCATTTCGCCCGAATCTTCGTTTCTGAAAAGAGTGGAAGTTTCGTCCAGACGCATAGGAAGGTCTTTATAACTTCTCGGTCTGTTGAGATACGCCTGGAATTGGAAAGGACAAGTCATAGGACGGAGCGCAAAAACTTCTTTATCTTTGCCCTCTTCACCCATAACGAACATTCCTTCCTTATAGTGATCCCAGTGCCCCGAAATTTTATAGAAATCGGATTTTGCAAAATACGGGGTTTTGGTGAGAAGATATCCCCTCTTGTATTCCTCGTCTTCGACGAAACGCTGTAATACCTGAATGGTTTTACTTCCCTTCGGCAAAAGAACGGGAAGTCCTTGTCCTATAGCGTCGACGGTCGTAAAATATTCGAGTTCCCTTCCTATCTTATTATGGTCGCGAAGTTTTGCTTCTTCGACTTTTTGAAGATATTCTTCAAGTTCGCTCTTCTTCGGGAAAGCCGTTCCGTAAATTCTCGTAAGCATCTTATTTTTGGGATCTCCTCTCCAATAAGCGCCCGTAAGCGAAGTAAGTTTAAACGCCTTTATTATTCCCGTAGAAGGAAGGTGCGGACCTCTGCAAAGGTCGGTAAAATCTCCCTGTTTATAGAAAGAAATCACGCTTCCTTCTGGAAGATCTTCGATGAGCTGAACTTTATACGGCTCGTCGTATTTTTTCATAAGGGCGATAGCCTTTTCTCTCGGAAGTTCGAATCTCTCGATGGGGAAATTACCCTTTATTATCTTATTCATTTCCTCTTCGATTTTAACAAGGTCGTCCTGAGTTATCGGAGTTTTGAAATCTATATCGTAATAGAATCCGTTTTCGATAGTAGGACCTATCGCAAGCGAACAAGTGGGATAAATAGTTTTGACCGCCTGCGCAAGAACGTGCGAACAGGTGTGCCTGTAAATATTTAAGCCTTCTTCGTCTTTTAAAGTTACGATAACGACTTCCGCGTCGTCCTCGATTTCTTTGGAAAGATCGCATATCTCTCCGTTTACCTTTCCCGCAACGGCGTTTCTCGCAAGCCCTTCGCTTATCGCCTTTGCAACTCCAATAACGGTCGTTCCCTTTTCGAGTTCGAGAACGCTGCCGTCGGTCAATTTAATTTTCATAACTTTTTCTCCTATAAAAAAGTCCTTAAAACTTTGACAGTTTTAAGGACGAAATTATTTCCGCGGTTCCACCTTATTTGCAGGACGAGCCTGCCTCTTTGCGCCCCTTAAAGCGGAGCATACTCGTCATAAAAAGCGGTTTCGTTTGCTTTATTCACGATCCGCCTCACAGCCGACGAGCGGATTCTCTGAACGCTTCCAAAAGCAACTACTTGTCTTTTCTTCGACATTTAATTGTGCTTTCATTATACACCTTTAAAAAAATTTGTCAACTGTTTTTCAACAAAAAGTTATTCTTCCCATAAAGTAAGTTCTCAGATATTTTTCCTCGTTTTCCGGAACGGGGCTTAAAACCCTCAACTCTCCGCAACCCGACAAAAGCGCCTCTCTCAGAATTCTTCCCTCTCTCGTTTTGCCCGTCAATTCGGCCCTTCTTAAAAGATTGAAGTGCTTATCGTATACGTTGCCGTTTTCGACAGTCACGGATTTTCCTTTCTTTTCTCCTATCAGATAGGCGATGAAATCGTTGAGTCTGCCGGACGGAAAATAGGAAGGAATATATCCTACTATTTCCGCCCATTTTCGCTTTAACGCCGAAAGTCTGAAATTATATATTCCGTCGACGGCGTATTCTTCAAACCCTTTTAATTTCCTTACGATATATCTCTTATCTTCGTCTATATCCGCCGAAATAAGCGCCGAATAGAGAATTTCTTTCTCTATTTCTCCGAGTCCGCTCGCCGGGATCCTTCTTGAAAAAAAATCGTATTTGTATTTTACCGCTATGACGTCGGAGATCTTGTCTTCCGCTTCGCCTCTTATAAAGTCCTCGTATTCTTCGTTTATCTTTACAGTTATCGTTTTTCGGTGTCTGTCGGAGCATAGCCACGCTTCTCCGCCGAAATCCTTCGCGGCGGCGCTCAATGCCGACGAAAGATAGGTCATCGAAACGTTTTTGTCCGCCCCGTCTGAAATTTTTATTTCTTTCATAATTATAGTTTATGCCAAAATATAAGTTTAATTATAGTTTTTTACAAGCACAGGATATTTTTTGGTTTTTTTTAGCGTCCGATAGACAAGTTTATAACTTTCCGCAAACACTATGGTGGTTGCGGCGGTAAGTATTATTTTTCCCCAAACGACGGGAGAAAGCGGAACTGTTCCGAAAAATCCGCAAAAAACCTGCGCGGTAAGTATCTGCAATAAAAAAGTCGCCCCGAATACGAAAACCATAGGCTTATTGTTGCCGAAAGACGAAAATACGCTTTCGCTGCCCGTTTTTCTGCAATTGAACGCATTGAACAGTTGGAACATAACGAAAAGGCAGAAAAGCGCCGTTTCTTTTCCGAGAGCTCCCACTCCCAAAAAGTCGTATAGATATTCCATAATAACTATGACCGACGCAAAAACCGCATGTAAAATTATTTTCATAAGCATAGAAAAAGTAACTATTCCGTCCGTTCTTTTGACGGGCTTTGCAGTCATAAACCTTTCGCCGCCGCTTTCCATACCGAGCGTCAGAGCGGGCGGTCCGTCCATAATTATATCTATCCATAACAGTTGGACGGCGTTAAATGGATTCGGGAGTCCGAAAACGAGGCTTGCTATAACGACGAGCATCGCCGTAAGGTTTACGGTCAGTTGAAAGGTAATAAACCTTTGAAAGTTTCTGTAAATGTTTCTCCCGAAAGAAATCGCCTTTACTATGGTCGAAAAAGAGTCGTCTAAAAGGACTATATCGCTCGCTTCCTTGGTTATCTCCGAACCGCTGCCCATCGCTATACCTATATCGGCGTGTTTGATTGCAGGAGCGTCGTTTACGCCGTCGCCCGTAACGGCGACGACTTCCCCCGCCTTTTTTAAAGATTCGACTACTCTTAGTTTTGTCGAAGGCGTGCTTCTCGCAATGACTTTGATATGCGAAAGCGCCTTTATTAACTGCTCGTCGGACATTTTATCTATTTCGGCTGCGGTTGCGACTTCCGATTTATCGGTTATAAGTCCCAACTCTCTCGCTATAGACTGCGCAGTCGCCGCATTGTCCCCCGTAAGCATCTTAACGGCAATTCCCGCCGTAAAACAATTTTCTATCGACTTTTTTACGTCGGGGCGAACCGGATCGGATATTACCGCCATTCCGTCGAACAAAAAACTATCTCCTTTTCTATGAGCGAAAGCGATGACTCTCTTCGATTCGAGTTGATAACTTTCGGCTTTCCCCATGACCGACGCCGCCTTATGAGAAGAAAAACCGCACATTCCGACAATTACTTCCGGCGCTCCCTTTATATACGTTATTCCCTCGTTTTCGTCCTCTGTAAGCATATATTTTATCGACGAATTAAAGGGAATAAGTTCGCCTATATGCGCATCTTTTCGCAGTTTAACGTAATCTACGCCCTTTTTCATTCCTTCTTTTAAAAGGGCGCATTCTGTGGCGGAACCGAAATATACCTCTTTCCCCTTTTCGTTTCTTATTATTGCCGTGGAATTTATTGCGGAGTTTTTCAAAATGTTTTTTTCGCTCTCTGCGTTTTCGCTGAGCAATTTTACTACCGTCATTCTGTTTTTCGTAAGAGTTCCCGTCTTATCCGAACATATAACGCTTACGCAGCCCACCGTTTCCGCCGCCACGAGTTTTCTTATAAGAGCGTTTGATTTCGCAAGTTTCAAGACGTTTAAAGAAAGCGAAATGGCGGCGGTAGTCGGAAGCCCCTCGGGAACTGCGGCGACGATGAGAACTATCGCCTCGACGAACGAATCCTGAACGGTGAAGAAATTGACTTCTCCCAAAACGACAAGTCTTAAAACAGACAAGGCGAATACGAGTCCTGCCGCTATACCTCCGATTATCGTTATGGTTTTTCCGAGTTTGTTGAGTTTTTGGTTTAACGGAGCGGATACTGCGGTCGCTTGATCGAGGTCGCTTGCTATTTTGCCGAGTTCGGCTTTTTCTCCGACGGCGGTAACTATCATTTTCCCGTTTCCGCCGTGAACAAAAGATCCCGAATAAACGCAATTTATCCTCTCCGCAAGAGGCGTATCGTCCGTCAAAACGACTTCAGCCCTTTTTTTGACGGGCTTGCTTTCTCCCGTAAGCATAGATTCGTCTACCGAAAAATCCTTACTTTCAAAGAGTCTGCCGTCGGCGATTATTTTATCCCCCGTTTCGAGAATTACTACGTCTCCTACGACGACCTCCTCTCTGTTTATTATCGTCGTCTTCCCGTCACGAATAACTTTTACGCTTATTTTTTCATATACTTTTCCGAGCGTTTCAAAGGCTTTTTCAGACCTTCCTTCCATAATAACCGTTAAAAATGCGGAAATGAGTATTGCGACGAGTATGCCGATACATTCGAGAATATCTCCCTGACCGCTCTTTAAAAATTTACCTATATTCACACCTACCGTAATTACCCAAGCAAATTCGAGAATTATAAGAGTAGGCTCGGCGAGCGCCGTCAAAAGTTTCAAAAAAAAGTTCTTTTTCTTTTTGGGTTTAAGCTGATTTACGCCGTATTTTTGAGCGTTTACGGCGACTTCCGAATGCGAAAGTCCTCTCTTTTCGTCGCATTTTAACTCCGAAGCGAGTTTTTCCGCCGTAGTATTATAAGTTCTCATAAAACCTCCCGAACAAAAGTCGCATAATATATATATTACGGAGAATGCGGCGTTATTCTTTAAAAACAGTTGCAAACGAGGAGGAAAAGTGCTAAAATGATTGCGATATTAAAATATGAGGTGTATTATGGATAAATTTCTTACGCTTGATATAGAGGGTTATAAAACCGACCTTCCCATTCTCCCGCTTCCGAGCGGAATAAACATTGCGTTTTTTAATTTACACGGAGACGTCGATCTTACCGAACATTGCGGTAAAAAACTCGCTAAATTCGTCGACGATTGCGAAGTTTTGATTACCGCCGAATCAAAGGGCTTACAACTTACGCACGTTACCGCAAGAGAAATAGGTCATCATTATTACGCCGTTGCGAGAAAGACCAAAAAACTTTATATGCAGGACGGAATAGAGGTTTCCTACGGCTCGTCGATAACCACGGGTAAACCACAACAACTTTTCCTTTCGAAACACGACGTTGACCTTATAAAAGGTAAGAAAGTCGGAATAATAGACGACGTCGTTTCGACGGGCGAAAGCCTTAAAGGTCTTGAAATGCTCGTAGAAAAAGCGGGGGGCGTCGTTTACAAAAAAGCGTTCGTCCTTGCCGAAGGCGGAGCGGCGGACAGAAAAGATATTTTCTATCTCGCTAAAATTCCCCTTCTTTAAAAAGATTCGACGTGACGATTTTTTCTCAAAAAAATCGGGCTTATGAAAAAGCAATCGCTTTTTGAAGTGAACCCCAAAGTTTGGACAAAATTTTTTAATTAAATTATTTGAGATTGAGTTCGGTATTCAGCCGGACTCATTTTCAA
>CADBUU010000149.1 GCA_902797945.1 uncultured Eubacteriales bacterium
AAGACTGTACGACTTCATCTCCGGATTAAGCACAATGCTTATTCTATCGAAATCGTTCCATTCTCGATCAATATAAACGTTTCCGTTTTGCGTTGAATAAACAATATCATTGACTTTTATTTCTGCATTACTACTCCATTCAGGGATACGCAACGTGATTGCATACTTTTCGACAACTAATAAACGAATTGTTATAACTATCCGACCATTTTTGTATGTATCGTTGTTAATTTCAAAAGTAACGTCGTTAGCTTTAGGCGTTTTAGTTTTAATTATACCGTTAAAATACTGACTAACGTAAAACCCGCTATCACTTTTTAGAATAGCCGAAAGCGGAAATAACGCAATTCCTGCCGCCGCAATACAAGCGCAACAGCCATAATATCCGCCGCTTTTAATTGCTTTTTGCCCTCCTATACCCACGCCGCGTGGCTGATTTACTAAAGGACTGTAACTATCAAATGGCAAACCTTCCATATACTTTCTGCCAAACGCATATAAAAACGAAAACTGTTGGTTATCATATGTATTCATAGTTCCGTATAAAGCATTATACGCCGATCTTTCGATATTATCCGCATAAATGGGATCTCCCGTAAGCCGTAATAATCTTTCATTAAGTCTCATCCAGGTAACCGTAACGCAAGTTTCTTGCATAATAGTGAGATCTTCAACGTCATTTGCCTGTTTTGCTGCGGCGTTATCAAACAATTCTTCGGTACACCCAGCAGAGCCTATTATAGTAATTTCGCTTTTTTGTAAATCACTTACAAATTTTTTAACGATATTAAGGTATTTTTTATTATCTGTTACTTCGTAATATGCCAAAACCCCCTCGAAAAACGACATGGTTTCGTAGGCTTTTACCTCAGGGTATTGATATGGTAAAAGAGTACCTTCTTCGACAACTTCCAACAAATTTCCATCTTTACATCCACCCGTGGAAATAATATATTCTGCAAATTTCAAATATTCTTCTTTCCCTGTAATTTTATAGAGATGCAAAACTGGCTCTAATATCGTAGACGAATTGACTCCGCCCCAACATTCAGAAGTTTGAGTAATTTCAACCTTACCACGTCCGATTTTATTTGTCAGATAATCAACGTGAGCGGACATCGCGGCTATAATTTGTTTTTTTAACGTTTCGTCTTTGCATATATCGTAGAAATACAAGCAACCGACAAGAACGTATTTACGACACCACATATCCCATCCGTGAAATTCTTTTTCAATCGTATAGGTTGAAATTCTTCCCAACTCGTCTTGAGTAGCCAATAAGTCTTTAACGGTATCTTGAAGAATTTCGTATAATTCTTCACTCGGGGAAATTTTATATGTAAGGCATGCGCCGCGCATCATTTTGCCAAAGTATTCGCCTCTCCATCCTTCGTCGGAAATATCTTCCTTCGTTTTATAAATCTCGACGAATTTTTTCCATAGAGCTTTGTTTAATAACTGTTTCTGCAACACAAAATCAATGCTTGCAGCAATTCTACCACCGTAGTTCGCGGCTCCGTTGTCTAAGTAATTTAATATATATTTCATAAGTCACACTTCCAAAGTATATTATACGGGACAGGTTCTGAGTTTCGGCGTCTCACGAAAATAGCACCCTTCGTCAAAAATCAACTCTTCACCCAAAACTGAATAACCCCAATTTTTATCAAGTTTACACATTACGGTATCGATAAAGAACGGCTCAGCGCCTAAACCTATACGAAGGTCTACGACGTCTCGTTTAAGATTTCTCATCAAAAGGTCTCCCGTTTCTTTGTCTATTTCATTGCGATAAAGCGCAATCATTTGCTTGCGATAAGGAATCGTTTCGAGACATATCCTGCGATATAACTCTCTGTACAGTTCAATGTCGCTTTTTTGTAAAGGCTCAATAGCCTTGTATGCCAAATCGAATTTTACAAGTATATTATCAAGAACTTTTCTTGGCCAACACACCGCATGCATATTGTCCTGATAAATATTACCGCCTATACCGATAGCGTCTGCAAGATGCGTCGTCCACTTGCGTACGGTAAAGAAAACATCTTTCATTTCGTCAGCGGCAATTTTATAAACGTGCCCGAAGAAATCGTCGATAAGTTCGTTCACGTCATAATTTACGTTCCAAGAAAGTTTAGAACTCATATACGCCTTAAAATACTCAAACGCCGTGCAGACGTTCTGATTCCACTGACCTTGATCAAACGAC
>CADBUU010000150.1 GCA_902797945.1 uncultured Eubacteriales bacterium
ATACAAATACATCGAGTGAGAATTTGCTGAAATACGCCGAAATTCAGCCGTTTTAACAAGTTCAATCTTATTTTCATTCGGCTACCCCATATAAAAGGTCGCCCGATAACGGACGACCTTTTGGTTTTATAAAATTTCAAGATTTTTTCTGAATATCCTTCTAAAATCTTGCGCCGCATTCAAGGCGTCTTTGATTTCGAGAGAGGCGTCTCCGTCGACTTCGGTTTTCATAATTACGGAATCGCCTAAGACGTCGCAGTTAAGAGCCAATACGCATGAAGACATACTTCTGTCTAAACTTTCCGCTATCCTTAAAATAATGCCGAGTTTTCTTATTGCGTCGACGTCCTCTTCGGTTATATACGCCTTATATTTTACGAGGTCGCTGACCGCAAATTCATCGTTTTTATGCGCCGATGCAACGAGCGCCGCCATTACGATCTCTCGGTTTGAAAGCCCGTAAATGCTTGCGTTTAAAATTATATACGCCGAATGTTTTTCAAAATCGTAATATTTTATGGAAGTTCCGGCGTCGTGAAGCATTGCGACGACTTTAAGTATTTTAAGATATTGTCTCGGGAATTTATGGAGAACTCTCAACTGTTTGAAGAGTTGGATAGATAAATTGACGACGTGTTCCGCATGGTTTTCGTTCAGATTGTAAAACTTTACGAGCGTTCTTAAACTGTAACCTAAAACGTCGGTTATCGGTTTATCGATGGTTAACGGCATAGCGTAGTTAAACATAATGCCTTCTCTAAGTCCGCAACCCGAAACGGTAAATTGATTTGCTCCGACGTATTTCATAAACGAATTTATCGCAGCGAAAGCGCTTGGGAGAATATCCGCTCTTCCGCTCGAAATTCCTCTGATCCTCTTCTTTTTGTCGAGGTCGAGAACTTTTATCGTGTCGTAAATTTTTTCGAATTCTTCGTAATCGATTTTATAATTGTGGACGGTATTGAGCGGGCACTTGGTCATCATCTTACTGAGTTTGCAAAGACTTCTTACGGATCCGCCTACGCCTATTACCTGGACGTCCGGTTCGAGTTCTCCTATCCAATCTATTTGTTTTAACTGCTCGGTAAAGAACTCCTCGATTTTCGCAACTTGTTCTTCCGGCGACAATCCGTCGTTTTGGAAGAGTTCCGTAAGGGTTACCGCTCCGAATGGAAGAGTAACGTGATTAAGCAGATTTTTTCTGTTATATTGGACGATTTTCGTGCTTCCCCCGCCTATTTCGAAAATAATGCCCTTGGGAATATCCATCGTGTTTATAACGCCCTTATAGACGTAAGTCGCTTCTTCTTCTGCGGATAAAACGCGGAGTTTGATTCCGCAAGTCGTCGCAACTTCGTCGAGAAAACTTCTCTGATTTTTCGCCCTTCTTACGGCAGCCGTTGCAACGGCAATGATTTTTTCAATGCCGTAGGCGTCGCAAAGCCTTCTGAACATTTTTAAAGTTTTAAGCGTTTCGGCAATTCTTTGCGGTTTCAAAAACCCATCGCGTTCCATATCTTTTCCGAGCCTTACGCCTTCTTTTATCTGGTCCGTAACGATAAAATGGCCGTCGCCGAGTATTTCGACGATGACGAGCCTTGCAGTATTCGAACCGAGATCGATAATCGCTATCTTTTCCAAAATAAAACCTCTCGTATATATTTAATATCTATAAATTTTTTTTACCGTAAAATAATAACATAAGAAGTTGATTTTGAAAAGGGCTTTTCGCTATATTTGTGCATTATTATCTCTTTATTGTGCATTTTGCTTATACTATATACAATATATAGTGTATATATAAAAAGATATATAGTGTATATATAAAAAGGTCTTTATTTTTGATTTTGAGCGTTTTTCTTTTTTTCGTTTTTTTTGCCGATAAAAAACTGAAAAATAGATAATACGCAGAGAAAGATTCCGAATATTTTTCCGAGCGCCCGACCTTTCAGTCCTGCTATAAGAAAACCGAACGACACGGAGAATACGATCGCCGGAATTATTATTTTTATTATGCCGTCGGTTTTTAGCGTTCCGTTTTTTTTGTGCAATGAAAGAGAAATTAGCGAAGAGGGGATAAATGCGATGAGGTTAGCGCTTTGCGCTATTTTTTGTTCGACTCCGGAAAACGTAGTCAAAAGAGGGATAAGAAGCGTTCCTCCTCCTACTCCCATACCGCCGAGAATTCCGGATAAAGCCCCGAATAGGGCGATTATCAGGTATTTTTTCATCTCAATAAAAGATATAAACCCATAGCGAAAGTAATCAAAGAGAAAACCGTTACAAGTAGATCGGACGTTATTTTTTTTAAAAGTAAAGCGCCGAGAGGAGCGCCTGCGGAAGCGCCCAAAGCGGAGGCGATGGCAACCGAAAAGTCGACGTTTCCGTTTATGATATACGTAACGGCGGAAATAATCGATACGGGAAGCACGACCGCTATTGCCGTTGCGTGAGATCTCTTTGCGTCGAAGGAAAGGAAATGCTCCAAAGACGGAACCAATACCGATCCCCCTCCTCCGCCGAACGCTCCGTTTATCATTCCGCATGCCGAGCCTATAAGATAGGGGATAAATCTGTTATTCGTTTTTTTTAAAACCATAAATTGCCTTATAATCGACTTATACGGGACTTTTTTAACAAAAAAACCTTTTGTCGACCTTCAAAATTCTTTTTTTTCGAAAATAAGTATGCGTTTTGTAAGTTAAAATAATGTGAAAAATAATAAAAAAACTTTTTAAAACCCTTTAAAAAACTTGTAATTACTTTAAAAGTGTTGTATAATAGATAAGTATAAAAATCTACTCTTACAAGGTGACTTATGAATAAGACACAAAGTAAAACAACATTCAGAACACTTTTAGCATTTATCGCAGTGATTATGCTTGCGTTCGTATTGGCGTTTTCGACTGCTTGCGGCAATCAGACTTCCGCAACCGATTCGACGGATGGCACTTCATCTTCAAGCGAAGAGACTGCCGAAACGGACAAGCAGACGCTCAATAACGGAGATTTCGAATTCTATACGAATTCCAAGACTTCCTATCCGTATAACTCAACTACGACCAAATGGCGTAAGACGACGGACAGCGACGTCAAATCGGCTCCGACGGCTACGGTTACTTCTGGTATTATCGATACCGCGACCGAGGCTTTCGCTTCATTGTCCGATACGAATAAACCCAAGGATGCGGAAGGTAACGTCGTAAATCCCGGGACTCCTCTTTCGACGGCGGACGATAAGACCGAAGTCAAAGAAGAGGGAACCAAGATTTTGATGATCCACAATAAGGTTTCTACCGATAAGCAGGGAACGGCTCAATACTTTACGTCGTCAACGACTCTTACGCTATCTGCCGGCGATTATGCCGTTATAAGCGTTTATGTCAAGACTATGAACCTCGCTTCTTTGCAAGGCGGAAAGAATTACGGCGCTTATATAAAGGTAAATAACACGATTTCTTCTTCGATACAACCGACCGTTATAAAGAATATCGATACGGCGGGAGAATGGAAGAATTACAAGATTTACCTTAAACCCTCCGACACGGCGAAAACCTCGTTTACCGTAGCGCTTGGACTCGGCATGGGCGACAGCGTCAACAAAGCCGAACTTTGCGAAGGCTTTGCTTTCTTCGATAACGTCGAATATACGGTAATAGATAAAGAAGAATTTGAAAACGCGCAAGCCGATTTTAATGCGTCTTTATACGGAGCCGATTCTGCGATTACGGAAGACGTAGACGCATTTACAGTAAACGTTGCGAATAATTTAGATACGAGCGTTGTCAAAGTCGATTTTTCGAAAGCGACCGAAACGCTCGATATCAGAAATAGCGACGCCGATTATAACGGCGAATATAATGACGTTAACCCCAACGCCGCAGGCAACGCCGTTGCGCAATATCCTGCCGGATACACGGTTGACGCAATAGGAGAAACTGTTCCTGCAAATTCGATTTATATGGATTTCACGGGTAAAAACGTCGGTTCGTCTTTCTCATACGAAAGCGCGAAGAGAACTCTTAATAAAGGCGAATACGAAAAGATTTCTTTCAAAGCCAAAGTTTCCGCAATTGCGTCCTCTAAAAAAGCGACCGTGGTTTTGCTTGACGGAGAGAAAGAAAGTTCTGCTTCGTTCAGCGATTTTACAACCGACGGCGAATATGCAACCTACAATTTCTACGTCACTTCCGAATATGACGGTATGACTTATTCGTTAAAGTTCTCTTTCGGACCGACCGCTCTCACCGAAGATTCCGACGTTAAGGATCTTCCCGTTGGAAGCGCAGTATTTACTGATTTCACTCTTACCACGCTCACCGAAAAGGAATATAACGAGGCTAACACTTCCGACGTCAACGCCGTAAAGGCAACTTTGAAAGGCGAATACCTCAATTCGAGCGAAAGCGAAGAAGAGAAAACCGAAGACGAATACGAAGATATACAAGAAAATTATATTTTCGGAGTTGCAAATTCCGATTATACCACGATTGCAAACGGCTACGTCGATTTCGAAAAAATGACTTCTTCGTCTTATAAGAAAGTCGGCAATGCAAAGACGATAGGTCTGGTAAACAGCAAATACGCTGAAAAATATACCGATTTCCTTACCGCTTCGGCAATTGCGGGATTGACCGGACTTGAAGAAACGGTAGACACCGACCACGTTCAGCCTTTGTTTATCGTCAACGAAAACGGGGCGGCAGGCGTTCGCGCGGCAACCGTAAACGTTACAGCCGGAACGACTTACTATTTCACCGTTAAAGTTAAGGCTTTTGACGGAGCGAAAGCGTATATTTATATAATAGATATGAATTCGGCGGACGCAACCGAAGGCGAAAACGGTCAACTCGTATATAAAGTGGAAGATTTCAAGGTTACCGATAATACTCTCGGAGACGCTAAAAACGATACGCTTTATACCGAGGTCGGAGAAAACAACGGGTTCGATTACGTTACCGTAACTTTCTACGTCCGCGTAAAGAACGACGCTTCGCTTGCTATGGAATTCTGGAACGGCGCTCGCAACGGCGAGGACAATAATTCCGGCGTGGTATTTTTCGACGGCTACGTTTCGGGAACTTCCGAATACGCTACTTACGAAGACCTTGCGGCTGAATATAAAAACGCAGACCAGGAATTCGAAACTTACGTTTATAACCAAGGCGTAGTATATTCTTACACCGATTACGAAAAAGGCGAAAAGGCGACCGACGACGAAGGTAAAGAAATTTCCGAAGTCGCTGACGATTACGTCGTTTACGCCGAGAATAAAGACAAGACTATAAAGTTCTATAGATACGACGTTTTAAGCGTTTATAATACCGTAGAAAAGGAAAGCGAAGAAGAAACTTCTTCCGAAGAAAGTTCTACCGAAGAAAGCGCAGAGGTTGATAATTCTATAGGAAATATCGGTTGGCTTGAAGTAACTTCGATTGTTATCGCTGTCGCTTTGATTGCCGCTTTGGTTGCGATCTTCATTCGTAAAGGAGTAGAAAAGAACAAGAAAAAGAAAGCCAAAACTCAGAGTTATTACGTAGGATATAATAAGAATACCCGTAAAACTCCGTCTAACAGCGCGATTCAAGCGCCAGACGACGACGGTAAGGCTTACGATTACGATAATCCCGAAAACAACTAAAACAAAAAACCGTCCGCACTAAATGCGGACGGTTTTAAATTAATCGCAAAACTGTTTTAAAATCGATATAAATTGTAAAACTTCTTCTCTGTTTTCTTTTTCTTTAAACACGGCGGAAATTGCAATATAGGCGTCTGTGTCGAAATCGAGCCATGCAATATCTCCGCCCTCCGATTTGTAAAATTCGGGGGAAAGGCAAATTGCTTTACCTGCCGAAACGAGAGTCAGAGTTGTGTCGTGCGAGTCGCTATTCATAGTTTTTACGATATTATCACGCTCGATTTTTATTTGTAATTTTCTTAAATTTTTTCTCGACATAGAACCTACGAGCATCGTTCTTCCAACGATATGCTCCTTTTTTACGAGAGGTATTGTAGTCAACACGTCATCCTTTCTCGTAATGAGTTTAATTGGCGATCGGTATAAAGGAATTATTTTCGTTTCGCTTATTCCTTTAAAATCTTCTTCGTCGCCTATTATAACGTCGACCGCTCCTTTTTGGAAATCTCCTGAAAGGTCATTTTGCGAAAAGACGGGGACTATGGATATTTCGGGATGCGACCGACTCATTTTAGCTATCGCCTTAGGTAGATTAGGGTAATAAGATCTTCTCGGAAGCCCTACTCGTATTTCCTTTTCGTAGTCGGAAGAAAAATTTTGTCCACGTTCGACGGCTATGAGTAGTTGTCTGTAAATATTTTCAATATCTTTTACGAATATTCTGCCGGCAGGCGTCAAAAAAACACCTTTCCCTTTTCTTTCGAAAACGGAAAACCCGATTTCGTTTTCTATGCTGCTTATCTGATATGACAGAGCCGGTTGGCTCATATAAAGCCTTTCAGCCGTTTCACGGAACGAAAGACTTTTTGAAAGTTCGATTAACGATTGTATTTCCTTAGTATTCATAAAAAAATTTTATCATAAATAACCCTTTTAAGTCAACTATATCTATCGATTTGTGATATAATTAAAAAAAGGAGAAAAATATGAAAGATAATTTTGAGAAAGAAAATATTTTCGGCAAGGGTGTTCCAAACGACGCTTACGCAAAATATTTCGTAGGCAATTCTTACCTTAATCCATTAGTTTCCCCCGATGAAGCGCCAATATTTTTGGCTAACGTTACTTTTGAACCGGGATGTCGCAATAATTGGCATATACATCGCGCGACGAAAGGTGGCGGACAGATGCTCGTTTGCGTTGCCGGCGAGGGGTGGTATCAGGAAGAAGGGAAGAAAGCGAGAAGCCTTAAAGGCGGAGACGTCGTCGTAATTCCCGCAAACGTAAAACATTGGCACGGAGCAAAAAAAGACAAGTGGTTCTCCCATATTGCAATCGAAGTTCCCGGTGAAAATACGAGCGCGGAATGGCTCGAACCCGTCTCCGACGAAGAATACGCTAAATTATAGGAGTAATTATGAAAAGTTTAGTTATTTATTTCTCCCGCCCCGGAAATAATTGGGCGGTCGGATATATAGAAAAGGGAAATACCGAGGTTATAGCCGAATATATTGGACAATTTACGGGGGCGAATCTTTTTAAGTGCGATCCGATAAAGCCCTATTCGGAAGACTATACAAAATGCACCGAAGAGGCTATGGCGTATAAAAGACAAAACGCCCGACCGGAATTAAAGAAATATTTAGACGATATTTCGGATTACGACGTCGTATATATCGGCGGACCTATTTATTGGGGTGAACTGCCGTTTGAGGTTTATACTCAACTCGACAGACTGAATTTTAAAGGTAAGACGGTTAAGCCCTTCGTAACTCACGAGGGGAGCGGTCTCGGAAGCGTAGAGTCGGTATTGAAAAGCAAATGCGTCGGCGCTACGGTAAAAAAAGGACTTGCGATACAGGGGAGTTCTGTAAATTCGGAATTTGCGAAAAAACAGGTAAAAAATTGGGTTGAACAATAAAGTAAAAGGAGATAAAAAATGAAAAATTTCGTATTTCACAATAAAACTAAAATTTATTTCGGAAAAGGACAGATAGAAAATCTTCATTCCGAGATATGCCGTTTCGGGAAAAGAGTTTTGCTCGTTTACGGCGGAGGCTCGATTAAGAAAATAGGACTTTACGACGAGGTTATCAGTCAACTGAAAAAGGCGGAAATGACTGTTTTCGAACTTCCCGGCGTTGAACCTAATCCGAGGCATACAACGGTCAATAAAGGGGCTAAAATTTGTAAAGACGAACATATAGACGTCCTTTTGGCTGTCGGCGGTGGCTCTACAATCGACGCCACGAAGGCGATAGCGGCAGCCGCCAAATACGACGGGGACGATTGTTGGGATTTAATAAAAAGGAAGGCTTTTGTTAAGGAAACTTTACCATTTTGCACCGTGTTGACTCTTTCGGCAACCGGTTCCGAAATGGACGGAGGTTGCGTTATAAGCAATATAGAAAGCAACGAAAAGTTAGGTTATTTCGCTCCCGATAACAATCCCGACGTGTCTTTCCTCGATCCTACTTACACTTTTTCAGTAAGTTCCTATCAGACGGCTTCGGGAAGCGCCGATATTATGGCTCACGTTTTCGATATGTCCTATTTTTCTTTGGAAAACAGAATGGATATGCTTGTCAGAATGCAGGAGGAAGTTTTAAAGACGGTAGTAAAATACGCTCCCGTTGCTATCGAAAAACCCAACGACTACGACGCAAGAGCAAATCTTATGTGGGCGTCGTCGTGGGCGCTGAACGGATTTTTATACGACGGATTGTCGCACGCTACCGTTTGCCACGCAATGGAACACGAACTTTCCGCATTTTACGATATTACGCACGGACACGGGCTTGCGATTTTAATTCCGAGATGGCTTTCATACGTCCTCGATGAAAAAACTGCGCCTATAATAAAGAGAATGGGCGTAAATCTGTTCGGGGTGGACGAAAATCTCGAAAATACGGAAGGGGCAAAACAAGCGATAAAGGCTTTGGAAAACTTCTATTTCGTAACTTTGGGGCTTAAAAGTCGGCTCTCCGATCTCGGAATCGACGATAAGCATTTTAAAACCATGGCGAAGCAGGCTTGCGGGTGGAGAGGTGGAGTTCTGAATGGTTTTACCGATCTTACAACGCAGGACGTGGAAAACATTTATAGGCTGTGTTTATAAAAGGAGGTATGATGATGAGTAAAGACAGGTTCGTAGCCTTTTTCGACGCAATAATGGCGATAATAATGACGATAGTAGTTCTCGAATTCGTAATTCCCTCGGGAACGAATTGGAGCGATCTCGGAGTTTTGGCTTATCAGGTGTTCGCTTACGCTATATCTTTCTTCTGGCTTGGAGGAATGTGGATAAATATTCATAACCTATGGCACGACGTCGATATAATAGACGGCGGAGTTCTTTGGACGAATATCGCAATGCTGTTCTTTTCATCGATGATTCCTTTTTTCGTCGTCTACGTCGGCAGAAATATAAATGAAACGATTCCTCAACTTTTATACGGAATGGACGTCTTATTTATAACCGTATGCAACGAAATAAGCGTCGAACTTCTCGCAAGACACCACGATTGCGTTAAAACACAAATAAAATCTTTCCGCATATCTGTCTTCATCGATTTGACTATCAAAATAATAGGAATAATAATCGGAGTAACTCTTTTCCCTATGGCAATTATGATATCCGTCATCGCAGCTATGATATTTTTAATGGTATGGAGAGGGATAAAAAAATAATACTAAAATTTAAAAGCGCGTTGTCCGTAAAAAACGGGCAACGCGCTTTTTAGTTGTGTTGAATTTTAAAATCAGTTGTTTTTGAGGTATTCTTCTTTGACCGCCTTTGCTATCCTTTCGGCTACTCCTTCGTCAAAGGCTTTCGGAAGGATATTCGTTTCGGAAAGTTTATCGTCGGGGATAAAGGAAGCGAGCGCTTTGCATGCGGCGACTTTCATTCCGTCGGTAATATCTTTTGCCCTTGCGTCCAAAGCGCCTCTGAAAATACCGGGGAAGGCGAGGACGTTGTTTACTTGATTGGGATAATCGCTTCTTCCGGAACCGACGACTGCGGCGCCTGCCTTTAAAGCGAGTTCGGGCATTATTTCGGGAGTAGGATTTGCCATCGGGAAAACTACGGATTTTTCATTCATAGACTTTATCATCTCTTCGGAAACGATATTCGGAGCCGAAACGCCGATAAAGACGTCGGCGCCGACCATTGCCTCTTTAAGCCCGCCTATAAGTCCGTTTTTATTGGTTATTTCCGCCATTTCTCTTTGCGCTTCGTTCATATTTACATTGTGTTTTTCAAGTATTCCGAACTTATCGCACATGACAATATTTTTTGCTCCGAGGAGAAAGAGAAATTTGGCTATCGCAATTCCCGCCGAGCCTGCTCCGTTTATAACTATTTTTACTTCTTCGAGTTTTTTATTTACGACTTTTAAAGCGTTCGTAAGGGCGGCTCCGAGAACTATCGCAGTGCCGTGCTGATCGTCGTGGAATACGGGAATATCGCACAACTCTTTAAGCCTTTTTTCCACTTCGAAACATCTAGGGGCTGAAATATCTTCGAGGTTGATGCCTCCGAAACTTCCCGAAATAAGGTATACCGTGCGAACTATTTCGTCGACGTTCTTGCTTTTTATGCAAATCGGAACGGCGTCTATCCCTGCGAAAGTTCTGAAAAGCAGACACTTGCCTTCCATAACCGGCATACCTGCGACGGGACCTATATCTCCGAGTCCGAGAACTGCCGTTCCGTCGGTTATTACGGCAACGGTATTCCAACGGCGAGTCAGTTCGTAACTTTTAGATTCGTCTTTTTGAATTTCAAGACAGGGTGCGGCAACTCCCGGCGTATAAGCGAGCGAAAGGTCTTCTCTCGACTTCACTTCAACGCGCGGAGTAATTTCAATTTTTCCCTTCCATTCGTAATGCTTTTTTAAAGATTCTTCTGCGTAATTCATCTGCTATATTCTCCTTTTATGCCGTTTATCGACTTATAGACTTATTTTTCCCACGGGAAAACGTATTTTTTAAGTCCGAGGTCGTCTCTTACTTTACTCATTTCCGCTTGAACGGCTTCGTTTATCGGAACGCCCTTATCTTTTCTTTCCTGCCATATAAGGTATTCTTTTTCGCCGGCGGTATAAATTCTTTCCTCTCCGGGGGCTTTTTTGGACGCTCTAACCGAGCGGAGTATTTCGCCGGCTTTTTTTCTGCAAACCTCTTCGCCGAGGAAGTGATTTGTATCTATTGCGATAAAGAAATGCCCGAGATGATAGGGTATTTTGTTTCCGTTTTCGTCCTTACTATTTAAATCTTTGCCGTATGCTCCGTTTTGAAGAGCGGCGGAAAGAAGTTCTACGACCATTGCGTAGCCGTATCCTTTATACCCGCCGAGAGCTTCGCCTATTCCTCCGAGAGGCGTAAGCGCCGCCGTTCCGTTTCTTATCTTTTTAAGAGCTTCTCCGGCGTCGCCTTCTACGGCTTTACCGTCTATATCTATTATTGTGCCGGGGTGAACGTCTTCGCCTATTCTCGCATAATATTCTATTTTTCCGTTTTGTGTTATCGAGGAGGCGCAGTCAATCACGAAGTCGAAAGGCTCGTCGGTCGGGATCCCTATCGTTAAGGGGTTGGTTCCGAACATTCCCTCGACGCCGAAGGTTGGCGCTACCGACGGGCGGGCGTTCGTTCCGGTTATTCCTATCATTCCCTCTTTGGCGCACATGGAAGCGTAGTAGCCGGCAATTCCGTAATGACAGGAATTGCGGACGACGACCATTCCCATACCGTATTGTTTGGCTTTATCCATCGCAAGGCGCATAGATTTGTAACCGATTACCTGTCCCATACCGTCGTGTCCGTCAACGACCGCCGTCGTCGGGGTTTCTTTTATTATTTCAAAGTTCGTTACGGGATTTTGTATACCATCGTTTATTCTGTCGATGTAAATGGGTTTAAAACGGTTGCACCCGTGCGATTCTATTCCTCTCTTGTCACTTTCGAGCAATACGTCGGCGCAGATTTTAGCGTCCTCTCTCGGAACTCCGACTCCGACGAAAGCGTCTTCTATAAACGAATATGCTGTTTTCCAATCTAAATTTATTTTTGGCATTGTAATTCTCCTTTCAATAAATTATTTCCTTTTCTTATTGTATTATAATAAATTTATCGAAATAATCAAAACGTTTGAACAAAATTTTTAAAATCGGCGGACAAAACAACTAAACGAGCAAAAAATTTTATAAAAAACGAGCAAAGCGAGCATAAAAATTAAAAAATTTGATTTTTTTGACAAAAAGGTTGTAAATTATATTTATAAACACTATAATATAAAAGAGAATACTTGTTTTTATATAAAAAATGAATTAAAACTCAGATGAGAAGAACGAAAAGGGATGATAATGAAAGACAATCAAGAAAGAGAAATACTTGAAATAATGCAGGAAATGCAATATGCAACGGTGGAACAACTTGCGAATAAATTGTATTTAAGTCCTTCGAGTGTTCGCCGAAAATTAAACGATCTTCAAACCAAGGGGCTTATAATCCGAACCCACGGCGGAGCGAAAATAACCGACGAGAGCGGTCTTTTCCCTTCTTTTACGTTCAGAACTCATCAAAACAGTTTTGAAAAAAAGAAGATAGCGCTTCAAGCGGTAAAATTCATCAAAGACGGAGACGTCGTTTTCCTTGACGGTTCGACTTCGGCTTTTTACGTTGCGGAATATCTCGGCGCGTATAAAAACGTCAAAGTCATAACCAACGGTATAGACACGCTTTCGTTGCTGTCGAAAACGGGCGTCAACGCTTATTCTACGGGCGGAAGAATAGAGGATGAAAACCGTTCGGTCCTCGTGGGGCAGATAGCCATAAATACCGTAAACGATTATCACGCCGACGTCGTATTCTTTTCCGCTCAATCTACTGATAGCAAAGGGCAGATATACGATTGTTTCGAAGAGGAAAACTATTTAAGACAGGCAATGATAAAAAGTTCCTCTAAAAAGATTTTCCTTTGCGACGGAACTAAATTCGAAAAGACCTCGCCGTATAAACTTTGCGCAATCAAAGATATCGACTATATTTTAAGCGAAAAAGACATTTCGGATTTTTTTGAAGACGGATATAAAGAAAAGATAATAAAATGTTGAAGTAAAACATAATAAAACCCGACTTTTCGTCGGGTTTTATTATGTTTTATCAGCCGAGATAAGCCGATTTTACTCTTTCGTCCGCAAGCATTTCTTCGCCCGTTCCCGTAAGGGTGATTCTTCCCGTTTCGAGGACGTAAGCCCTGTTCGCTATCGAAAGGGCTTTGTTTGCGTTCTGTTCGACGACGAGAATGGTTTTCCCGAGTGAATTCATTTCCTTTATCATATCGAAAATCGTGTTGACGTATAGAGGAGAAAGTCCCATGCTCGGCTCGTCGAGAAGAACGAGATCGGGGTGAGCCATAAGCGCTCTGCTCATTGCGAGCATTTGCTGTTCCCCTCCCGAAAGAGTGCCGGCAATCTGTTTTCTTCTTTCCTTTAAAATCGGAAATCTGTCGTAAATATAGGAAAGAGTTTCGTCGAATTCCTTTTTATCCCTTCTCGTATACGCTCCCATTTCGAGATTTTCCGCAACGGTCAGTTCCTGAAAAATTCTTCTTCCTTCGGGGACCTGGCTGATGCCGAGCGGAACGAGTTTATGCGCCGCAAGGGAAGTTACGTCTTTTCCGTTATAAATTATTTTTCCGCCCGCTTTCGGAATAAGTCCGCTTATAGCGTGCATTATCGTAGTTTTGCCTGCGCCGTTTGCTCCGATTAGGGCGACTATTTCTCCCTTTTCGACTTTAAACGAAACGCCTTTTACCGCCTTTATAAGCCCGTAAGAAACTTCTAAATTATTAACTTCAAGCAAAGCCATATCAATCACCTAAATAAGCCTTTACAACTTCCGGGTTGTTAAGAACGTCCTTCGTATTGCCTTGACAAATCTCTTTTCCGAAATTCAAGACGGTAAGACGGTCGCAAATTCCTCCGACGAGTTTCATATCGTGTTCTATAAGTAAAATAGTCATATCGAAACGGTCGCGAACGAATTTTATCGTTTCCATAAGTTCTTCCGTTTCCTGCGGATTCATACCTGCCGCCGGTTCGTCGAGTAAAAGGAGTTTCGGGTCGGTCGCAAGCGCTCTTGCGATTTCAAGTTTTCTCTGTTTTCCGTAAGGAAGGTTGCTCGCCGACTGATTTCTGTCGTCTAAAAGACCGAAAACATCGAGAAGTTCTTTCGCCTTTTCTCGCATTGCGTTTTCCGCTTTGTAATATGTCGGAGTTCTGAAAATCGACTGCGCAAGGTTGCACTTGTATTCCTTGCGATTGGCAAGTCCTACCATTACGTTTTTAATTACCGATAGGTTGTTGAAAAGACGAATGTTCTGGAAAGTTCTCGCTATTCCTCTTTTGTTGATTTCAACTTGACTCAACCCCGTAATATCATCGCCGGACAAATATATTTTCCCGTAAGTCGGTTTATATACACCGGTTATCATATTGAAAACGGTGGTTTTACCTGCTCCGTTGGGACCGATAAGCCCGTAAAGTTGATTTTTTTCTATCTTTAAATTGACGTTTTGCGCCGCTTTAAGACCTCCGAAAGAAATTCCCAAATCTTTGGTTTCAAGGACTATATTACTCATTTTTACCTCCTTTATCCGGAGAGTCGGGGATATAAGAGTCGTCGGGCTTTAAATCGGTGGAAAGAATTGCGTCCATCTCGATTTTGGTCGGAATTTTTGACCAGTCCGCTCCAAATTCTGTGTCTTCGGAAGAGTTTTTACTCTTCTTTTTCTTATTGAACAGATCGAGAATAAACTTTTTCAACCGATTAAATGCGTTTGTAAGATTAAATTTTTCTCTGAACTTTTTAAGCGACGGAGAATTGTTGTATATAACGATAAGTATTAGTATAAGCGCGTAAATAATATTTTTTATTACCGCAAGGTCTCCCGTAAGGGAAGTCGCGAGTTTTACGTCGATAAAGGTGATTACGGTAGAAGCGATAAGCGTTCCGTTTATATTTCCCATACCTCCGAGAACGACCATTACGAGAAGATTTATAGAATAATTATAATCGAATTTCGAACTCTTTATAGTCGACTGAGTGTTTGCGAACAAAACGCCGGCAACGCCCGCAATAACGGCGGATATTACGAATACGGCTATTTTATAATAGGAAACGTTTACGCCCATACTCCTCGCCGCAATTTCATTATCGCGGACCGCCATTACCGCTCTGCCGTGTTTACTGCGTATAAGATTTTGTATTACGGCAAGCGATATTAGCAATACGATAAAAATTACGATGAAAAGCGAATTTATATCGTATCTGTATCTGTTTTGAAAACCCATAACTCCGCCGAAAAGATCCATATTCTGAAAGATTATTTTGATAATTTCGCCGAAAGCAAGGGTTACGATCGCAAGGTAGTCGCCTTTAAGTCTCAACGCCGGAAGTCCGATAATAAATCCGAATACGCCGGCTATCGTTCCGCCGATAATCATTGCGAGAACGAGCGAAAGAAGAGGAGCGGACGAAGAAAGCGAGGGGAATACCGCATTTTGAAAAAGACTTCCGAAAAAAGCGCCGAGCGACATAAACGCCGCATGACCTAACGAGAGTTCTCCCAAAAATCCGACTACGAGGCTCAGAGAGACCGCCGCAATAACGCTGTATCCTATTTGCTCCAAAAGGGCGAGAGTGGATCTGTTTAATCCTCCGATACCCGACAATACACCGAAAAGCAAGGTTACGGCGATAACGACGAAGTAATTTATAAAGTTCTTGACTTTAAATCCCTTCTTTATAAGGGAAAAGTAATTTTTAAAATTCATAGTTTTATACCTTTTCCCTCTTTTTCTTTCCGAGAAGCCCCGTGGGCTTGACGAGAAGTATTATTATAAGCAACCCGAATTCTATCGCTATTGAAAAGTTCGATAGAGCGGGAACGGCGTTGCAAGCCGTTTCGATAACTCCGAGAAGTATTCCTCCGAGCATTGCGCCGGGAATCGAACCTATTCCTCCGATTACCGCCGCGGTAAACGCCTTTATTCCCGGCATCGCGCCCATAGTGGTCGATACGTCGGGCGTTTTCAATATATAAAACGTGCCGGCAACGGCGGCGAGCGCCGAGCCGATAGCGAATGTTATCATAATTATTTTATTGACGCTTACTCCCATAAGCTCTGCGGCGTGTCTGTCTTCCGAGACGGCGAGCATCGCTTTTCCCGTTTTCGTCTTGTTTACGAAAAGAGTAAGCCCCGCCATTATCGCTATGGCGCTTATAAGCGTTAACACTGTATTTAAGTCTATGACGAAATCGCCGAGAGTAAGTTTTCCGAGGTCGGCAAGCATTACTATTTTATGACTACTTCCGAAAATTATCTGAGCAAGGCTTTCAAGCAAGTAACTTACGCCTATCGCCGTAATTAAAACGGCGAGGGGGGACGCCCCTCTTAAAGGCTTATAGGCGAGTTTTTCAATTATTATTCCGACGAGAGAACAAAATACTATGGCGATAAGCGCCGCAACGATAGGCTGTCCGGTAAGATTGAAAAATACCATTACGGTATATCCGCCGACCATAATTATATCGCCGTGCGCAAAATTAAGCATTTTGGCTATTCCGTAAACCATAGTGTATCCGAGGGCGATAAGAGCGTAAACTCCGCCGAGGCTCAACCCGTTCAGAAAAGTGGTTAAGATTTCCATTTATTTCTCCGATTAGTGATATTTTTTTCGGGCAAAACTCCTTTTAAAGAGGTTTTGCCCGTCGTTATTATAGCCGAATGAAAACAAAGTTGAACTTACCTAAGCCGCGCCCTTTTAGGCGAGTTTTCACGGAATGAATTTGTATTCTATTCCGTTCGCCCTCACCAAAAATGACATCAAAATAC
>CADBUU010000151.1 GCA_902797945.1 uncultured Eubacteriales bacterium
CTTAATATCTTCAATTTGCTTAACGACTATTTCAATCTCCCAACCATCCCCATAATCGTATTCGTATAAAATTTTCTGCATATTCAATAAAATAATATCGACAGCGAGATCTGACTCCTCGTGGAAATTTAATGGTAAATCGTCTTCGTCTTTATAATTATCATAACTGCTTATCGTAATTTTCCCTGCCTTGAAACTATGGATATGATAATTTTCCCATCCGAACACAATTTGTATAACACTATGCAACTCGTCAAATTTCAACCCCTCGCAAATTGCAATCGTTCTACTTATTTCCGTGTGTTTAAGTTTTAACTCTAATGTATATCTTTTCATCCGTATTCCCTTTGCTATATATTAACAAAATAAATATGTTTTGTCAATCATATTTGTAATAATATAAACCTAACACAAATTAAAACAGCGGATTGAATTTTCAACCCGCTGTTTTACGTTATATAATATTTTCTTCGATTGCCTGCCCATCTTTCATCGTTATTATTATCTTGTCTTTCATAACGCGAATATTATGTACGAATCGTTTCAGTCTATAATCCGGCATCTCGCTAAAATCTATATCAAAAGTTTTGAGTTCTTCCTTATATTCTTCTAACGTCCTTTCTTTTTCCTGTTTTGCCAATATCATGGAATTCATAAAATCTCTTCTTTCGCGCAAGGCGACAATCTCTTGTGAAAGTTGTATGATTTCTTCTCTGATCCTCTCTTTGTTGCCCTCTGTCGTCGCTTCTAATATCGCGGCGTTTTCCATTTTTTTATCGAGTTCCGCTATGCTTTGATTGATCGCAAGAATATCGTACATTTCATCTTTCGTCCCCACCTCGTTCGCTAATTCCGCAAAAATAATTAAAAGCACGTTTTCTTTGTCTTTCGCAAATTTTGTCAAGGCTCTTTTTATTATCTCGTGCAATAAACCGTCTTCGATAGTTATTGAATCCTCACAAAAAGTCTTACCGTGTTCTATTCTGCTAAGGCAACGCCAAACCGTTCTCTTTTTATTTCCCGTTCCCCATTGCCAACGCCTGTAAGGACTGCCGCAATCTCCGCAAATAAGAAGTTCGCTCAAAGGATATTTGCCACTGAACTTTCCTTGCTCCGTTATCGTCGTATCGGAAACTTTGCGTTTATTCTGCCGTCGGGCGATTTCTGTCTGAACGCGTTTATACGTTTCTCTGTCTATTATTGCCGGATGATTATTGCTTATCAGATACTTCGCAAATTTTCCCCTGTTCTTTTCGACTTTTTTAGATATGCAATCCAAAGTATACGTCTTTTGCAAAAGCATATCTCCCGTATATCGTTCGTTTGTTAAAATATTTCGTATTGCGTTTTTCGACCAGACGTCATTACCGCTTATAGTCTTGACAGACGATTTATCAAGATATTCCTTTATCTGATCTATACTGAATCCGTCGAGAAACATCCGGTAAATTTCACGAATATGTTTCGCTTCTTCTTCCACTATTTCAGGCTCGCCGTCTTCACCCTTTTTGTATCCTAATAGATTATACCTAAATTTGAAAGTTCCCGTTTCCATGCGCCGACGTATTCCCCATCTGACGTTCGCGCTTATATTTTCACTTTCCGCCTGCGCAAGAACACTATACAGACCAAGTTGCAATTCGCTATCCATTTTAAGAGTATCTAAATGCTGTTCTTCAAAATAAACGCCTATCCCGAGTGCTTTCAATTTCCTTGCATACTTCAACGAATCAACGGTATTTCTCGCAAATCTCGCCACGGATTTCGTTAAAATATAATCTATCCTGCCCTTTTTACAGTCCTTTATCATTTTCTTAAAACGTTCTCTGTGTTCGGACTCCGTTCCCGTCAATCCCTTGTCGGCATATATTTCTACAAAACGCCAATGCGGATTTTTAGCGATCGCGTCGGTATAATACGCAACTTGCGCATTATAACTTGCGACCTGATCCTTATCGTCAGTTGAAACACGGCAATACGCCGCCACGCGAAGAATCGATTTCTCCGCAGATCTCGACGCCATCAGCGGATTGGCTTCTATTTTCGTTATTATCTTTTTTCTCACTTGCTCCTGCGCTTGCATAATTTACCTCTTCGTCGCTTGATATTTCCGAGCCGTTTATAAACTTTATAGTTATTGCGCCGTCTTTTTCTACTTTTATATTTTTTA
Source organism: uncultured Eubacteriales bacterium (assembly GCA_902797945.1). Classification (GTDB taxonomy): domain Bacteria; phylum Bacillota; class Clostridia; order Christensenellales; family Borkfalkiaceae; genus UBA10281. The sequence goes on from CADBUU010000151.1 coordinate 2,171, forward strand.
CTGCTTTATTAAAAAAATCGTTAAAATTTTCTCTGCCGCTCGTTCTTATAATTTCAATAATTTTTTCGGTAAAGACAGATTGTTTATCTGTCCTACACGATTGAAACTTTAAGTCGGCAAGTTTTAATATCAGTTGCTTTCCCGCACTAAAACTCGGATTTTCCGTTTCCATAAGCAATCTCAATTCGTTTTTATACTTTATGGTATTATAATCAGGAGTATATAAAACCTTATCTTTACTGCAATAGAGAACGTCCGGATTTTCTCTTATTCTGTTTACTATACTCTCTATTCTTTCAAATATGGTTTTATCATCGAGATAAATACTGTTTTTACAACCGTTACGGCAAAGCCATTTTTCTCTGCCTTTCCATTTTGTAATACGCGCCATTGCCCTGCCGCACTGTGCGCAAACTATATTTCTTCTCAAATACTCAACGTCGTCGCCGAAAGTTCGTTTCTTAAAGCCTTTTCCTTTCTTCACGTTGTTGGCGGCATCAAATTCCTGCTTTGATAATATGGGCGGATATCCGTCTTCGCCTATGTATTTCCCGTTTTCGATTAACCCTCCTTAAAAAACAAAAAGAGCCTACCAAAAACACGAATATTTTTAGCGGCTACTGCCTATCAAATATTTAATTAACAAAAAAGATGCCGCCTCTTGCGAGACGACACCACAGAAAATATCATCTCGAAAGCTGCGACACTTTAAAACACATCACACAACATCACTTAGAAAGGATTCGTATAACGCGAGATAGATATAATCCACCAAGATTATATCCTTTCCATTGTGACTATAAATTTGTCGTGTGATTTTTTCTCCTAAAATTTATGTTTTAAAGGTCGCATGTTTATTATACGCAATTCTTTTTTATTTGTCAAGAGTTCCCAAACAAAAAAATGAAACCGCTTTCTCGCGATTCCACTTTTTATCATAACAATTTTATCTCGTAAACATCATCGTATATTAGAATACTACTTTTCCCTTTCAAGTATCCCATAAATCCACTCACACTCAATTTGGGTGGAATACTTACAAGCATATGCACA
>CADBUU010000152.1 GCA_902797945.1 uncultured Eubacteriales bacterium
TATCGACATATATGCAGGGCTTGTTACGGTGAAAGAGCCGGTATAATTTCCGCCTTTAATTTTAAGTCCGCCCGTATATTCCGGATAGGTGTTAGTATCGAGTTCCGCCCTAATACATTCACGATCTTTATCTTTGGCTACGAACGTTCCGCCGTTAACTTCGATTTCACCGCCGGAAGAGAAGACGTAAAGAGCGTAATTTTCGCTCGTGTAAGTTCCGCTGTTTACAACGACTTTACTTCCGCCCGAAACGGAAATACAAGTGCTGCACCAATCTCCATACAATTTTTGGTCAAAGGTAGAATTTTTAATTTCCGCATATCCTGCCTTAGAGGTTGCGTCGTCAAGATCTGCGTTGGTAACTTCGATTCCTCCGCCATATTCGGAATTGATTGTAACGTTATCGAGATAAGCATTTCCGCCTAATACCTTAACGTTTAAACCGTTCTTTCTGTAATTTTTAAGAGTTATATCCGTGAGATATAAAGTTCCGTCGGCTTCAACTCTGAATGCGCCGAAACAACCATCGTTCTGAGTGCCTTTGGCGTCTACGGTTCCGTTATATACTTCAAGCGTTCCGTTGTCTATTCTGAAAGCGCGCGAATTTACGTTCGATCCGTTGTTTACGGTAACGGTGTGCCCGTTAAGATCAAGTTTAACTTTTGCGTTGGCTTTGTTAAATGAAATTCCGTCGTCGCTCGTAAGATTGTCTTGAAGAATTGCCGTGTCCCCGTCTTTCGCCTCGGCAAGGGCAGTCGCAAGGTCGTCGTAAGCCGTTGTCGCAGTTTTAGATACGACGAATACTTTACCCGTAGTTTCGGTTACGTTTCCGTCTTCGTCTTCTACAACGGATACTTTAATTTCGTTGCCTTCGCCGTCTTTGGAAAGGTAAACGCCCGTGGTTTCGGTCGCTTTAAGAACGACAATTCCATCGTCGGTTTCGTAAGCGTAATTTGCGTTATATAATACGGTGTATTCGGAGAAACTTGTTGTCTTAAAGGTTATATAACCCGTGTCGCTGTCGTATTCTTCGTAGTCTATTTCTTCATCGTTGTGGTAAAGAATAACGCCCGTAAGTCCCGTTCCTATAAACATTTTGACGGTTATTTCTTTTTCGTTGTTGTTATTATCGACTGCTTTATCTTTGCTGATCTCTCCGTTTACGATTTTAAGAACGCTGACATCGTAAGAGGCGGACGCCTGAGTGGATAAAACCGTAATTTTGCTAACCGTTTCCTGCGGAGTAACTTTGACGGCAAGCGCCGTTTCGTCGGAAGTAAGCGTAGTTCCCGAAGGAATTTTAACTTCTACTAAACCGTCGTCGTCCGCAATGGTCGTATCGGAAGATACTTTCTTGTCAGAAGTCGTAACTTCCTCCGTCGCAGAAACAGAAGTAGTAAGGAAAGCGTTGGAAGTTTTAGCGTTGCCCTGAACGGCTTCTACGGAAACGGTCATAGAAGTAGACTGATTCATATATTCTTCGCCGTCAAGTTCAACGGGAAGATATATCTTTACGGGAATAGTAACAGCCATATCGTCTGCGTTTTCGCTCACAGCCCAATTTTGCCAATTTCCCGTTCTATTAACACCGTTAAGGTTTACGCCGTCGATATAAACTTTCATTTTATTGAAAATTTTAAGACCGCTTTTTACGGTAACGATAACTCTGTATTGAATGTTTACGTTACTGTTGTTTGCGATTTCGACGTCGAAATCTATCCTGTCGCCCGGGGTTACTCTGTTAAGTGTTAATTTATCGCCTACAACGCTTGCCGTTCCGGTGTTTTTGAAAACGTAGTAAGTAACCTTATTTTCTTCGTAAGTTTCGGTTTGTTCTTCCCATTCGTATTTGCTCGTAACGCCGAACGCCGTTGCCTCGCCGGCGTAAGTTTCGCCTTCAGTATCAACTTCGTCGTTAGCCTTTACCGAATAAATAGTGGGGTCCGAAAGTGTGGCGACGACTTCGACTTTACCCGAAGTTACCGCAATGTTCACTTTACTTTCGCTCGTGAAAAGAGCGAAAGTGCTTCCTGCGATAAGGGATAGGCAAAGCGCAATTACCATTATCGAGGAAAATAAAATCTTCTTTTTATTTTTCATGTTTTTCTCCTATAAATTAAATAAAGAAAATGCTTGTCGCCGAGTGCGGCGACAAGATCAAGTAAATTTTCGAATTCGTTTGTAAAATTGTTACGGGTTGGTCGGCGTAACTGCGGGACGAGTAGTAGACTGGACCGCGCGAATCACAAGGTCGAAATGAACCTTTTCGTTCATAGCCGTATTGTTTACCGAGTCGTCGAGATTGAGGAATTCGAGTTCGACGGTAAAGTTTTCGCTGTTTCCGACGGTTACGATAGA
>CADBUU010000153.1 GCA_902797945.1 uncultured Eubacteriales bacterium
TATCCGGAATATACGGGCGGACTTAAAATTAAAGGCGGAAATTATACCGGCTCTTTCACCGTAACAAGCCCTGCATATATGTCGATAACCGGCGGAATATTTGAAAAAGATCCTACCGCTTACCTTGCAGACGGCTACGCCGTTTATGAAAATGAAAACGACTTATACGAAGTATATAAACCCGACTACTACGTTGAATCCGTAAAGGAAAACGAAGACGGTATAACCGCAACGGTAACGTATAAAGATACTGTCAAAGGTTCAACGAAAACCGAACAAGTTCGCTATCTTACCGTTAAAAACGTCGGAACTCAGACAACGGATACCACTTTCGATATTTATTGCGGAAACGAGTTGATTGTTGCCGGCGCCGCTTTCACGAATTTATTCAACACCGCAAGCGCCAATACGCAAGTGTTGATAGGCAAAAACGCAATTAAATTCCCTGCCGGAAACATATACTTCAACGGTGATTCTTATATCAACAGCGAATCAATATTTGTTATCGGCTCAACGGACGCTGACGGCAATCCCACGACGAAATTCCTCGCAAACGGTTCCGCTTCCGTAAGTTATAAAGGATTACAGTTCCAAAACAGGGACAGCTCATTCCCCACTCGCCGTTACTACTTTGAAAATATAGTATTTGACGGTTCTGCCCAACAAAACAAATGGGGACATCTCGTAACAATGACCTGCTACGGCATTGAAGCGCAATTTAATAACGTAGTTTTCACAAATATGACGCAAGCAGACAGAACTTCCGTTATCGGTGTTTGGGCAAACGATACTCCTTATCCGACCTATTCTCAAAATAAAGGCGTAAATGTAAGATTTTTCAATTGTAAAGTGGAAAACTGCAATAATAAACCTATCGTTCAATTCCAAGACTTCACTTCCGACGTTATAGCGGCAAATCCCGATTGCTATTCCTATATTGCAATCTATTATGACAAAGATAGCGAAACCGACTGTGGTTTTAACTCCGCAAACGCATATACTACGCAAAGCGGAAATAATAACGCAGTCAATTTGGAAGAAGGTCGCCATGCGACTTGGACGGTAAACGGCGTAGAAGTTATAGTAAACGGAACGACCGTTACGTTACCCCAATAATAACAAGATTTTTATAAACCCGTTATTGCAAATCGAGAGAAATTTCGGTTTGCAATAAAAGTAAATTTCGAATTTCGATATATTTTTGTATTTTAAAATCCTACGGCATAATAGCGCCGTAGGATTTTTTCTTGATTAAAAAATGCTTTCCTCTTCGATTTTGATTTTAAATTCCTCTTCACCTTTTCTTGTTACCGATAAAGCGTATTCCCCCAAGGTTAAACCGACGGAATAATAGGCTTGCCCCCTATATTCTTTTTTCCCCGTAAAAGGAAGAGATAATACGTTGTTCGGGTGAGCGGACATTCCCCCTCCCTCCGCCTTTACAAGACTTTCTTTCGCCGTCCACACGGCAAAAAAATCTTTATCGCCCGAACACGCGTTAAGTTCGCATTCGTGGCAGGCAAAGGCTTTTAACCCATTGTCTATCGGGCGTATATTCTCAACGTCTATCCCGACGGAATTTTTCGCCGTAACAAAAGCGGTTAAACCGTCGCAATGGGAAATGCTGAAACATAGTTTATCCGAAACGGGCTTCCCCGTTTTTAACAAAGCCCAATCGCCGACGTATTTTCGTTTTAAATACGCCGAAGAAAGTCGGGATATTTTATCTTCGGTTTTTTTAAAACCGTCGGCAAATATCCTGTCCTCGTCGGTAAGAAGAGGAGATTTTTTTATATCTTCGTATTTCAAACCGTCGGTATATAAAATTTTAACAGTCAGAATATCTTTCAAAGTATACCCGTCTTTTTTTGATTTACTACGATTATTATACACCATAAGCGCTTAAAAGCCAAGTTTTTAATAAAAATATATCCGCAAAGAGTTTGACTCTTTACGGATATATTTTTATGGCGATTTAAAATACCCTGCGCTTACGCCTGTAAGCGATCTTTCTGCCTTCCATTATCGTTCTTTCGCAAATCGGACAGACAAGCAATCCTTCGGGAATAATTTTACCGCAAATAACACAACGATTATCTTCCATAATTAAATATCCTCTGTTTTGAAATAATTATATCATATTCCCCTATTCATTATTTCAGAAATGTTGTTTTAATCTTTAAGGCATTATCCAAATCAGTTTTCAGCGATAATACTGACCATACAATTTGTCGCCTTATTCGTTTCGTCGGCTTGAACTGTAGATCTGTCGCCGACTATTTCAGCCGAGCCGCTTCCCTTAACAACGTTATAACTTATCTGACTATCTTTAACCTCGTTATTTTTAACTATGCAATCGGCCGTAACAAAACCTACAAGCCCCGCAACGTCGCGGTAGCCGGAAATAATAACGTTAGAAACAGTATTTCCGGAAACTTCAATGCTGCCCGAATTGACGAATCCGATAAGTCCTCCGACTTTATCGCCGTTTGCGTCATCGTTAACGTTATAACATGTAACGGTAGAATTGCTTACCGAACAGTTGATTACCGAGCCGGTCATATATCCGACGAGAGCGCCTGTCCAATGGCTTCCTTTTACGGTCGCGCCGTTTATATTTACGTTCTTTATAGTAGCTTTCCCGGCGTCAATCCAACCGAATAATCCTGAAGTAGAAAATTGATATTCATCTTGAGAATTATCTACGTTAAGTCCGTATACGGTATATCCTTGACCGTCAAAAGTTCCTTGGAAATAAGCGGGAGTGTTGCAAGCGCCGATAGGAGTCCATTTTGCATTATTGAGGTTTATGTCGTTCATAAGTTTAACCGTTTTACCACTGAAATTGGTTCCTGTATTTACTTGATTGGCAAATTCGGTCAATCCTTTTGCGTTGGTAATTCTGTATTCGTTTCCTACTTGATAGAAACCTACGCCCGTTTCTTCACTCACGGAAGTCATTCCTACGACTACGACGAACGGAGAAAACGTTGTCGTGCTGAACGTTGCAATACCCGTCGTTGCATTATAAGTTACGCCGGTAACTTCAACGTTATTATGGTAAATATGAACCGTCGATACGTCGTGCCCCGTTCCTATATTGATAGAGACGGGAATTGCGGTTTCGTTGTTTTCTTTAAGTCCGACAACGCTTATGTTATAAGATGCAATAACCGTTTGATTTGAAGAAATGGTTACAGTTCCCGTTTCTGCGGTCTCCGCAATATACATAGTGGGAGCGACGTCTTCTTTAGCCCACGCTCCTTTTGCGACTTCAGCCGTCACCGCTCCTTGATTGTCGGCAACGTTTCCGCCTTGATTGAGCGTTACTTTATCTTCCGTAACTTCCTTTGTCGCTAATTGTATATAGTTTATAGTCATATTTCCGGCAACTGCGCCGTTTCCCTGAACAGCTTCAACCGTAACGGAATACGCCGCGCTAAGATTTTGATAATCGTTATTTTTTTCAACGGGCATATCGATTGATATAGTATGAGTGGGATTTGTTCCTATCGGAAGATCTTTCCATGCTGAAATATAACTTGCAACCGATTCTCGATTTACAACGTCTTCGTCAACGTTCATTCTTAATGCGCTTGCTAAACTATAACCCGCTTCATCAGCGTTTACTCTTATACGATATTTTGCCGAAACGTTACTCTCGTTCGTAACGTTTATAGTCGCAACCGCTTTATCTCCGGGAACTATTTTATCAAGTTTTAACGCGCCTGTTTCGCTGTCGATTGTTGCAGTCCCAAGAGTCGTGAACTTTCCTTCGGAAGTCCTGTCAACCCATTTATAAGCGCTTGTTACATCGTATGCGGTCGCTTCGCCTGCATAGTTTCCATCGCCCTCTTCAACGTCATCGCTTGCTTCTGCCGAATATATGTTGGTTATCGCAAGACTTGCGGCGACTTTTACTTTACCCGAAGTTACGGCAATGTTGACTTTGCTCTCGCTCGTGAAAAGAGCGAACGTGCTTCCTGCGATAAGCGACATGCAAAGAGCAATTACCATTATCGAGGAAAACAAAATCTTCTTTTTGTTTTTCATTTTTCTCTCCTATAAATTAAATTTTTAAATATATTTTTTTATATATTTCATTGTTTTTCAACTGCTACCTTTTAAATCTCTTTAAGGTTCGATTACGGGACGAGTAGTAGACTGGACCGCGCGAATCACAAGGTCGAAATGAACTTTTTCGTCCATAGCCGTATTGTTTACCGAGTCGTCGAGATTGAGGAATTCGAGTTCGACGGTAAAGTTTTCGCTGTTTCCGACGGTTACGATAGA
>CADBUU010000154.1 GCA_902797945.1 uncultured Eubacteriales bacterium
CGATTTATAAATATCGTTCTTGACGTGCGGATTACGTTTCAAAAAACCGTCCATTCCGATCGACTGTCCGCGCAATATATCCGCCGCTCTCACTTGCTCCGTTGTTACGGGTATGCGTTCGGTATTACCGCATTTACTGCCGATTCCCTTGCGGGTTTTAGACAAGTCTAACTTGCGCTTTGCGAGAGTAAAGAAAGCCTCTAACGGCGGTTTTAGCGTTGGATTTTTGTTGTCGAACATATATCCGCATATTGCCTTAATATACTGTCCGCTTTGTTTATCATCGAGCAGTTTAATTGCGTCGTAAAAGTTATCCTGAAAGGTAAAGTGTTTCATCTTGCGGTTAAGCCCGGTTGACTGCTTACCTTTAATTTCGTTCTCTTTACTTTCGCTTAATACGTCCACGATATTGCCCCAATAAAACCGCTCTTTATCGTCTTTAACGTCAATCACAGCGTTATCCGTAAACATATACTCGCACATTAGCCTTGCCATTCGTCCCGCCTCTTCGTCATTTAAACCGTTTAATATTTCGGCGTAAAAGTCGTAAAACTGAAACTGTTTAATTTGCTTCGTTTGCTCCATAATCATCCTCTCCTTAAATTTTTTCCGTCGTTTTAAGACCGTCGGCAAGTCTATAATACAATCATATTAGTCACCGCCTTTTGAGTATAAAATATGGCGTTTGCAAACAATGCAAACGCCGAGCAAAATTTTCTCCTCTATATATAACCGTTAAACTCACCCGAAAATTTCACTTTTTAATAAAAAATTTTAAAATTTTTAAAAATTTTTTGCAAACGCATAATCAAACTGAAAACTTTTAGTTGTTTTAGCAAAACATTTCAATTAGTTGACATTTTAAAATTGAATCGCTATACTGATTGTAAGAGGTGAATTATGGAACTCATTGAAAGAAAAGAATACGTCGATTGGTTGAAATCTTATAAGGATAAAAAGATAATAAAAGTCGTTACGGGACTTCGTCGCGTCGGAAAGTCCACTATTTTCGATCTGTTTATAAACAGCCTTTTGCAAGACGGCGTAGAGAGTAAACAAATTGTAAAAGTAAACTTTGAAGAACTTGAAAACGAGCAGCTGAGAAACAAGACCGCTTTATATAATTATCTCGTTGAAAAAATCCCGCAGGATAAAACTTTGTATATCTTTTTAGACGAAATACAACGGGTAGAGGGTTTTGAAGAGGTCGTGGACAGTCTTTTCGTAAAAGATAACGTCGACGTATATATTACGGGTTCTAACGCAAAATTCCTTTCTTCGGAAATAGCGACTATACTTACGGGACGTTACGTCGAAATAAACGTTCTGCCTCTTTCGTTTAAGGAGTATTACGAACATTTCAAAGGAATCGGAAAAGACAGGCGGACGTTATTTACGGAATATATCACTTACGGCGCTATGCCCGGTATGTTTATGTTCGATACGGGAAGTAACGAACAAAGAGAATATATAGACAGCGTGTATAAAACTATTCTCGAAAAGGACGTTTTAAAACGCAACTCCGCCGCAAGCAAGCAACTTGTGGAAGGTATTTTAAGTTATCTCGTCTATAATATAGGCTGTCTGACGTCGACAAAACGCATAACCGATTATCTCAATTCAAACGGCACGAAAGTTTCATACAACACGGTTGACAGTTATTTCGATACTTTGCAGGACTGTTTCTTCGTATATAAAGCGGACAGATACGACGTTGTAGGAAAGGAACACCTTAAACTTATAAATAAGTATTACGTTACCGATTTCGGATTTAAATACTATATATTAAACAACAAAACCGTCGAACTTCCGCAGATACTCGAAAATCTTATATTCCTCGAATTAAAACGCCGCAGATATAAAATAGCGACGGGGAAAGTTGCCGAAAAAGAGGTGGATTTCATTATAAAGGACGGGGAGACTATCAAATACGTTCAAGTTGCCGTAAGCGTTATGGACGAAGAAAAACTGAAACAGGAACTCCGACCTTTCGGCGAGATAAAAGACAATTACCCGAAGTATATAATAACCCTCGACGATTATTTCGTAAAAGACCACGGCGGCGTAAAGACTATAAACGCAATAGATTTTCTGTTGGGCGAAGAAATTTAATTTTATCCGATGGGAATATATAATAAAGAGTTCGGTAGATTTTCGCCGTATCTTCTAAATAAAAAATTAAAACCGTCAAAGAAGATTGACGGCAAATACGTCTATTTCTATCCGAACGATAAAAAGAAACACGGATATGAAATGATTTACGTTTCAAAAGAAGAGTGGGAAGTTTTAGTCGAACAGGACAGATTGGAGTATAG
>CADBUU010000155.1 GCA_902797945.1 uncultured Eubacteriales bacterium
CCTTACCAAAGAAGAAGGCGGAAGACACACTCCTTTCTTCAACAACTATCGTCCTCAGTTCTATTTCAGAACTACCGACGTTACCGGAACTATCAAACTTCCCGCGGGAGTTGAAATGGTAATGCCCGGCGACCACGTAACCATCGACGTTGCGCTCATCACTCCTATCGCTTGCGAAGAAGGCTTGAGATTCGCTATCCGTGAAGGCGGAAGAACCGTTGGTTCGGGCGTTGTATCCAAGATTATAAAATAATTAAACGACTGCTAAAAAGGGGCCGCGTAAAAAAAATTAATAAATTCGGTCCCTTTTTAGAAAAATAAGTCGTTGTATAAGTCGTTTTTTGGAAAATTACAACATTTAGCGGTCAATCTTATACATAATATCAAGATATTGCGTTTGCCATTTTATAGCGTTTGACCGAAACGGCGAAAAACACCTAAAAACCGTCGTTTAAGGCGGTTTATCGAGGGAAAACGCCCCTAAAATTTTTGTATTTTTCTTAAAAAATGATTGACAATAGTCTTATAAACAGTTATAATTAAATTAAAATATCCCTAAAAAGCCCCTTTAATTGCGTTAAACCTAAGGTTGAACGCAAGTTTACGGCTATTATTCGGGACAAAAAATAAGGAGAAACAATTATGTCAAAACTTAAGAAACAGTTAACTACTGTTGCATTATCGGTCTTGATGGTATTCGCCTTAATCGGAATGGCAATCGTTAGTATGCCCGTTGCTAAGGCTGCTGACGACGAGCAGGTTACCGCTTGGTTGGATACTGTTGTTGGCGCTGCCGATGCCGATGAAGACAAGAAATTGACGGACGACGAACTTGGAGATATCTTGGAGACGATGGATACTGCCACTGCTCTTGCTATTTTCAATATCGGTAACTCCGGCGATTTGACTTTTGCCGATGCAACGAAGAAGGCTAATTTTGATAAAATCAGAGTATTTTTCAGAGAGCCTAACAATCTTATAGCAAACAACGCAAAACTTACTGCCAACTACAGAAACAACTTGATGACCTATGATGAATTCAAGGAAATTGACGGGTGGTCTAAAGTTTACAATGCGAAGGAAGTCGTAAACGAAGCGGAATATGAATACACCTATAAATTCCGCGCTTTCGTTAACTACAACACCAACGATTTAGACAACGTTAAACTTGCTCTTGATAAGCTTGCTGAAATTTATACTAAGATCCAAGCGGCTGAAGATGCTATCAACGCAATCAAAGAATATGAAGGTATCGACCTTGTTTCTGCCAGCTACGGCGTAATAGAAAATAAAGTTGAAATAAACGTAGAAGGCGAAGGCGGTTTTGAGGGCGAAGGTTTTTATATTTACAACGATGACGGCGAGTTAAAAAAGGTGGACGAAGTTACCGAAGGCGCTTTCTATATTCATAAAGACGAAGTTTCGTATTATATTACTGAAGAAGTAATCGTTGAAGGCGCAGGCTGGTATGTTTATGACGAAGAGACCGAGACTTGGGTTGAAGCGGACGAAGAAACCGAAGGCGATAGACAGGCAGAACTCGTTAAAGAATATTATACCGACCAAACTACCGATGACCTTCTTAACAGTAAGACTTTGCTTGACGCCGCTCAGGACGCTCTCGATTCTATTTACGGTTCTGTTGTTTATTCCGAGACCGGAGACAGAACTGCGATCAGACCTTTTGCTACCGCGACTAAGGGAAAGAGCATTGACTATGACGACGTTTTCGAAGAAAGATACAATTATTTCCTCGGCGCTGTCGAAAGATATAAGGCTTTCGTAAAGGAAGCGGAAGACCTCAACGAAGCGATTTTGAAGTTGTATAACGAAAAATATCTTGACGTTGAAGCGAAAGAAGCGACTGAAACTACTCCTGCCGTTGAAGCGAGAGAAGGTTTGAGAATTTCTATCAAGAAAGACGTTATCGATCTTGAAACTAAATACAATGGACTTGATGCACAACAGCAAAATATCGTTACTGCGGTAACCGAAGACAATCTTATTGAAACTATGAAGCAGGGTATTGCTGCTGAAGAGGCTCTTGTCGCTACCGTTAAAGGACAAATCGATGCTATCGGCACCGTTCACTACACTGCAGAGAGTAAAACTCTTATCGACTATGCGAGAAACGGTCAAAAGGACGGAGAAAACGTTGTAGGCGGTTATAAAAACCTCCGCGCTGACACCAAGGCGTTTATTGACGAAGTAAACGAAGCGGAAGAAGGCGAAGAAGACAAAATCGTCGAATATCCGTTACCTCATAACTATAAGACTTTAGTTGCCGCTGAAGAAAAGTATGCTGAATACGTCAAGATGTATAATGATACTTTGGCAGCTATCGACACTGTATATGAAAGCGGAACCAACAACTTCAAGAACAACTTCACCGCTGCTCAGAAGAAATACGTCGCATTGACTACTTCGACTGAAAAGAATAACTTCCTTGCAGCATTGCAGAACGAAAAGACGGCTGATAATACTGTATTCAACAAAGTAGCCGTTGACAACTACAATGATTTGTATCTTGAAATGGCAAATAAGAACTCTGAAAACCTCAGAGCGTCCGAAGAAGCCGTTCAACTTATCAACCAACTTGCCGACGACGTTGATAGCGTAAAAGTTTACCTTACCGTTGAATATACCGAAAAACTCGACGCCGCTAACGCTGCGTATGCAAAAGCAACGGAAGGCGGATATGCCGAATATATCGGAAACGCCAACGTTTTGGAAAAGGCTAACGAACTCTACGACGCGGCTGTTGTAGCGGCTGACAAATGGCTTGAACAAGTTAAAGCGATAATCCGCGTTATGACGATTAAAGAGTATAACGAAGAAACCGACGAATTCGAAGAGGTTCCTTACACCATGACCGAAATCGACGAAGAAACCGGTGAAGAAACCGAAGTTGAAGTTTATGAAGTAATCAGAGAACTTTCTAAGGATATCTTTGGAAAATTCCTTGCTGCTTACACTTCGGGAAAAGCTCTTCTTGAATACGTTCCGTATGACGAAGAAAACAAGACGTATTCGATATACGATCTTATCGAAAAGTATACTGAAGGTTATGACCGCTTGACAGAATATAGCGACTTTGCTTATGAGACTCTTAATGAAATCAAGGTTGCAGTTGATGAGGTTCTTGCATTCGAAAAAGTTGAATACGCGCAAGGCGCAAAGATTATTGCTGTTCAAAGACTTGTTGAAAACAATAAATATGAAGACGGCGTTGACGATGACGCTGCCGTCTTGATGGGCGAAACCTTCAAGATTAAGTATTCGACGTTTAAGAAAGCTGAAACCGATTACGCTGAATATGTCAACACAATGAACGGTTATATCCTCACTATCGCTAAACTCATTAACCATACTGATAAAGGCGAAATGGGCGAAATTACCGACGACATGCTTAAAGGTGGCGTAATAGGTTACCTTGACGAAATCGGCGAATTGTTAGGTATTAATTTTGTAATAGTCGACGACACGGAAACCGACGCTGAAGAAGGCGGAGCGGATACCCCTGCGGAGACTGTTGAAGTGAAAACGTCCGAATTAAACAAAATTATTGAAAGAATAAAGGCAACTATTTACGGCGATACGATTGATTATGAAGCATATACTCTTTACTACAACACGGCTACCGGCGGTGAATTGAAGTCTGTTGCTGAAAATATCGTTAAGAATCTTAACGTTAAGGCTCTTACTGAAGTAACCAAAGATGCTGATATGTATGTGGTAGACGTTGAAACCGCAAGAGAAGTTGCAGATTTTATCAGCAAGCTTACAGTAGATACCGAATACTTTGCTAAGGTTGTTGACGCATTGAATACGGTTATTAATAATTCTGATTTAACTGTCGAATACGTTAACAATAAGATGGCTACGGCTTCTACCGAACTTGAAACTTTGGACGCAATCGAAAAGGTTTACACTTCGTTGCACCTTAGCCAGAGAGAAGAAATCAACCGTCTTGAAAATTCTAACAGACAGACCTTCCTTACTGCTCTTAATACCGCAAGATTTAATGAACAGTTCGCAGGACTCAGCGAAACTCTTAAAGCTATCGAATCTGCTATTAAGGGAGAAAGCGAAGAATACGCTGAAGAAGATCTTTACACTCAGATCGCTGCTATCAAAGAACAGCTTGCCGAATTGGAAAACGGCGGATATGACGATACCGAATTGAAGAACAGAGTTGCCGCTCTTGAAACTGCGGTTGCCGCTCTTCACAACTATGACGATACCGCTATTACCGAAAGAGTAACTGCTCTTGAAGGCAAAGTTACTACTCTTGAAACTACCGTTAAGACTTTGGCTACCAAGACTGAACTTGAAGCTGCTAAGACCGATCTTGCCACTGCTAAGACTGATCTTGCCGCTGCTAAGGCTGAGCTTGCTACGCTTAAAGAAACCGCTACGACTTTGGCTACAAAGACCGAACTCGAAGCGCTTGCCGCAAGAGTAGCTACCGTTGAAACCAACGTTACAACCCTCGAAAGCAGAATTTCCGCTCTTGAAACTTCTGACGAAACTCAGAATGGAAAGATCGCTGCTCTTGAAAAAGCTTTGGCTGACGCTAACGCAGCTTTGGAAAAGGCTAATGCGGACAGAGACGCTGCCGATAAGGCTAACGAAGACGCTATAAAGGGTGTTCAGGGCTACTGCACCGGATTGCTCATTGCGTTGATCGTAACCTTCCTTGTCGCCGCTTGCGGAGTTGTTCTCGTATTCCTTTTCAAGAAAAAGGCTTAATAAGTTCACGCAAGTTTTGACAAAAACTTAAAATAAAGAAAAGACTTCGAATCGGCAGATTCGAGGTCTTTTCTTATACTTAACTTAATGTTTATATTTAATTTATCTTATTGAAGTTTTGAAAAATAGTTATCGTTTATTTTGACCGACGGGTGTTCGGGAGACAGCGATTTTGCTTTTTTATGGAAGTCGATCGCCTTCTCTCTTTCGCCCGTTTTTTCGCACAAAAAAGTCAGTTCTATAAGTGGAATTATTCCTCTGTATTCTTCATTTTCGAAATCTCCGTTTATCGTTTGGTCGTTTGCTCTGAGCGCGTTGTCAAACCAAAAAGTCGCCTCTTTATATTTTCCTTTATCTTTAAAATACCATCCTATTAGGCAAAGTATTTCCGCTCTCGGCTCTCCGAAATTAAAACTCCTATACAAAAACACAATTCCGTTATCTCTTTCGTTTAGTCCTTCGAAGCACTTATAGATTATCTTACACGCCTCGATTTTATTTACTTCCCAACCCATCTTATCCTCTAAAAAATCTTTTAATCTCGCTATGCTTTCTCGATACAGACCTTCGTAATAAAGTTCTCTGCCGAAGTAAAATTTATCTCTTGCCGTCATTAAGTATCCGGTTTTAATGTTTTTGAGATAAATTTTAAAATTTCTGTTTTCGGCTGTGTTTTTTCTTATTTTTGGTTTTTGATGATAAACAGTAAAATCAGAATAGAAAATTTTTCCTTTCGGCGTTATACATTCGTGAACGCAACCGAAAAATTGAGGATTTGATTTTCGGCTTACGACTCTTTCTCTGTAATATCTGAGCGTTTCTTTGCCGTCGTCGTCCAGAATAACGTATGGGCATAAAATCGTATCGTATTTTTCCTTTTCAAGCCTTTTTTTGAGCCCGAGAAGGCTCGCCCTCGATTCGGGCGAAATTACGTCGTCGGCGTCGAGCCATAAAAAATATTCGCCCTCGGCTTTAGAAAGAGAATAATTTCTCGCCTTTGAAAAATCGTCTATCCACTTAAAATCATAGACTTTCGCGCCGTATTCAAGCGCGATTTCCTTCGTTCTATCCGTCGAGCCGGTATCGACGATTATAATTTCGTCCACGACTCCTCGCGCGCCTTCGAGGCATCTCGCCAAAACCTCTTCTTCGTCTTTTACTATCATACAAAGCGATAACTTGACCGTCATAGTAACTTTTCCTCTTAAAATATAATATGATATACTACGACGCTTTTGTGTTGAAATGTTTTCTTCTGTTCAGCGCATAACGTCATTATTTCTCGGAGGAAATAAAAATGTTTTTTAACAGAAGATGCGTGCAGGTCGGTTTCGGTTGCTTTTCGTGTTCGAATTCAAATAACGCAAACAGACCGAGAGGTATTACGGGAATAACCGGAACAACGGGCATAATTGGTCCGACCGGACCGAGAGGGGCTACGGGGCCCACGGGCGCGACGGGCGCAACGGGAGCCACCGGACCTACGGGCGAACAAGGCATACAAGGAATACAGGGTATTCAAGGTATACAAGGAATACAAGGAATTCAAGGCGAAGTCGGACCTACGGGTGCGACAGGCGCTACGGGCAAAATCGGACCTACCGGACCGACAGGTGCCACGGGCGAGCAAGGCATACAAGGCGAAATCGGCCCTACGGGTGCGACAGGCGCTACGGGTGAAGTCGGACCTATCGGACCGACAGGAGCCACGGGCGAGCAAGGTATTCAAGGCGAAGTCGGACCTACGGGCGCGACGGGCGCTACGGGTGAAGTCGGACCTACCGGACCGACAGGAGCCACGGGCGAGCAAGGTATACAAGGCGAAGTCGGACCTACGGGTGCGACAGGCGCTACGGGTGAAATCGGACCTACCGGACCGACAGGAGCCACGGGCGAACAAGGTATACAAGGCGAAGTCGGACCTACGGGCG